>NZ_JASJXJ010000057.1:0-21463 GCF_035018685.1 Cryobacterium sp. RTC2.1 | reverse complement strand
GTGTCAGGCAGGTCCCGAGACAGAACTGTCAGCAAGGTCATGAGACAGAACTGTCAGATTGAGAACGAGACTTCACAATTGAGTTTTTCGATCCCACCCTCGCGTCGTTGAAGCTTCGAGTGGCGGCAGACACGTGGCTGGGTTTCTCCCAATTTAAGATAAACGAACTCGAGAGGGTCGCTCACCGCTTGGACGAACTTCGGTCGGCCAAGGGCTGAGATTGGATTGGACCCGAACGTGACGGAGCGAGCATTGTCCTCAGTGGTACGGGCATCCCCGGGCAAACCACACGTTCACTGCCGGGTGGCGCGAGCGTGGCCGCTCGCACCGACGGAACCCAGGTGTGGTCCTACCCGAACATCCACGGAGATGTCGCGGTCAGTGTCGACGAAAGCGGGACCAGGACCGACAGGTACCGCTACGACCCGTTCGGGCAATCAGTCGACACCCTGACCGGGCTGATCGGCACCACTGCCGCCGACGACACCTTCCCCGACAACCTCCCAGGAGTCAACGCCGCCCTAGGCTGGGTCGGAGGCGCCGGCAAACTCACAGAGCACGCCGGAACCATCGCCACCATCGAGATGGGTGCACGACAGTACGTCGCCGCCCTCGGACGCTTCCTGAGTGTTGACCCGGTCGAAGGCGGGGTGAGTAATGCGTACGACTACCCGGCAGACCCCATCAACAAGCTTGATTTGAGCGGGCAGCGACAGGATTGCGGTACTGCGGCGTGCAACAACGCATATTACAAGGCCAATCCAAGGGCGGCAGCGCTGCAGTCCCGCATTCCTCGTGCTTCCCTTCCAAATGTAGTGACCCCAAGGCTCAGCCCGAAGATCATTTCTGGCAGTATCAATATCGTTTGGGGCGTAGCCAAGCTCGTGCAGGGTTTGTTGGGCTTGGCCGTGGCGACGGGCGCAGAGGCTACAGTCATGGGCATTCCGATAGGCGTTACAGTCGATGCCGTCGCCGCCTATCAAATCATTACGGGGGGAATGAAGATACTTCGTGGTGTACGGCAGATGCGCCAAGGACTTGACCAGCCTTATGTTTACGGTGATCTGGGGACGTACGCATGGGATACGTTTAAGGGCGTCGCTCCCTTTGGCGATCATTGGACTGATTGGGCGGGAGGATTGCCATGATCGAACTCAACATATTTGTGCAGCTTCTGATCTTGGTGATTCGAGGGGTGCTCCTGTGGATAGTGGTTCCCGTGGCCACTGTCTCTTGGATAGTGTTCTTTTGGACTACCAAATCCTCGCTCGGCTCTTGTCTAGGTTGGTTTGACCTGAATTTGAATGCTTTGATCCAGCGCGTCGTACTCAGGCCGTTCATTCGCAACCCGCCAGCGTCATGGGTCGCAATGTCGAAGATGGTGAGCACCGAACATCGAATTGCCTTCCTTACTCTTTGGTAACTCGATGAGGAGCGCGCGGAAGTCGCTGAATGCGAAGCGGTTCCGCCGCCGTTGAAGCGCTCTTTGGCGTCCCGCAACACTTAGAAAGTGGTGCTGAGTCCTCTCAGGCTCTTCATGGACGCGACAATTTTCGTAAATGGATCCCTCGGCATCACACGCCCGACCACAGCGGGCACGACTACCTCGTTCATGCGCGACCAGAACGGCTCGGTCGTGAGTATGCGCACAAGCGCCGGGAGCTTCTACTTGATCCTTTTGGCGCTGTTGGGACGCGGAGTCGTTCTCATCATCCAAGCGCCCAGTGGAGATGCTAGTGGCGGCGGAAACTTACACAACTTTGGTAATTGTGTTGAGTGCACTGGCAACTACAAGCGTTCTCGTGGGTTTGCTTTACCTCTACTGGGCAATCCGGATGAGGCGGCGACTTTCCAGGCTTCGAATTCGATCTCCCGAAGCCGTATTTTTCGACGCACAGCACCAGCAGGGCTTCAACAGTGCCCTAGTCGCCTCAGTGCGCTTCCCAAACGTCGGTTTGGGATATTTCGTAGTCCGCGTAGACGAAACCGGCGTTCGCCTCATCAAGGACTTTGCAACGCCAACTGATTTCCTGCACGTTGCTTCGGGTGAAGTAATTGATCTTCGAGTCGAGAAAATTTCCGCCGGATTCCGACAGCGCTGGAGAATTCTGCTCTCCGTTTCGCGAGAGAACCGCGTCGAGCTGCCTATTTATCTCAATGGTTCCGGTGGGCCATGATCCGGCCCATCGACGAGACAAGGTTGCGCATTGCGCTAATGACATTTCAGGAACTGAAGCTCTCCGCTGGCCCAAGGGCGCAAGGCTCGACGCCGTTACGAAGGAAATCTCGTTCCGACACCGACACCGACACCGACACCGACACCGGCAGCTGAGGCGGGCACACTGTGTGTATCTGAGGGCGTTGACGACTGGTGGGTGATGGATATTGCCCCATCCCCAACCCCGGGAGTGCCCGGCGACCTGTATGTAGACGACGGCGGTTATCTCGAGGATCGGGCGCGCGGTTGGCATTTCGATTGGATCCCGCTCGGTCCTGAGGAGGAAGCGTTGGAGAGGCGGTACTTCGGTTGGCGTCCATTGTCAGTAGCGAACTGACGCAAGCGCCGGTGAGGACGCGGCTGCCGCTGGGCGCCGCCGTGGCAGCCGGCCTTGTCGTACGCGAGAACGGGCCATATCGTGTGTGAAGTTGAGGGAATTCGAAAGTAGAGGATTTTCAAGGGGATGGCGGAGGATCCGCGCAAATGCGGTCTGAAAGCGGCCGGGCGGGGTAAGGGATACAAGGCCCTTCTCGAGAAAGGCAATCAACCCACAGTGGGTCGAATGATCCAGTCGGACAAGAAAGGCCCCCGGGTAACCGGGGGCCTTTCGTCGTTTTCGAGCGGACGCAGGCGACTCTGGCTGCGCCGTTAGAACGCGAAGACTTCCTCGTGCAGGCGGGCAGGCGGATGTCCGGCGTCCTTCAGCGCCGACCGGACAGCCCTGGACAGACCGCGCGATGCGCACACGTAGACGTCGCGGGCAGCGACGTCGGGGACGAGCCGAGTCAGGTTCGCACCGGTCATGCTGTTCCGGGGATCTGTGGACGGCCCGATCATCCACACGATCGAGGCACCGCGCAACCGGGCGATTTCCTCGAGTTCGTCGCGGAAGATCACGTCATCGTCCCGGGAGGCCCGGTAGAGGAGGGTCAGCGAGCCGTCGCCGACCTCGAGCTCTTCGAAGAGTGCGCGCATGGTAGTGATCCCAACGCCGCCGGCGATGAGCAGAACGGATTCACGAGTGCGTTTCCGGTGCGTCATGGCCCCGTACGGCCCCTCGGCGAGCACGCGCGTGCCCGGCCGGAGGGAGTGAAGCGTGTGACTGCCGTTCCCGAGCGCCTTTACGGTGATTCGGAGCAGGTCATCGCCGGGAGGCGCAGACAGCGAGAAGGGATGCGCGGAGCGCCAGACCCCCGGCGCCAGAAATCGCCAGCGGAAGAACTGACCCGCTTCGACGCGCAGTTCGTCGATGTGCCGCCCGCGCAGAATGACGCTCACGACGCCGTCCGCCTCGGGCACCAGGCGTTCGATCCGGAGGCGGTGGCGCCAGGCGTGCTCCAGCGGCTTGAGAACGCGGTAGCGGAGCACCAGGCCCAGTGCGGATACGAAGAACAGGGTCCAGGCGATCTGGAGCCCGGGCCTGCCGGCAAGGTCGGGCCCGGCCAGTTCGTGCGTGAACGAGAGCGCCAGGGCGATATAGCTGAGCAGGTGGATGCCGTGCCACGTCTCGTAGGAGACCGAGCGCCGGGCTGCCCGCACCGACATGACCGCGATCACGCCGAACAGGACCGTCCCGGCGGTCGCGGCCACCAGCCCGGGCATGCCCAGGACGGCGAGGGATGCCGTGAAGGCATCTTCCCAGTGGCTGAGCATCCAGGAATGCACGGCCGCGACCGCATGAATCACCAGGAGGACGATGAAGGCGCGACCGCCGACGCCGTGCCAGCGGGCGAGCCGGTCGGCACCGATCGAGCGTTCGAGCAACGGTGCGCGCGACATCAGGACCACCATCACCGTGACGACATATCCGGCCAGGAATCCGGTGGTGTGAGCGAGGATGGCCGAGTCGAACTGGACAGGAAACCGGACGTCGACGAAGGCGAGTGCCGCAGACAGGACGGCGCCGATCACGATCAGTGTCTTGATGAGCGCGGCCGCAACGGGCGGCCGGGGCGATTGTCGATGACCGGTCACGGCCGGCTGTCCGGCACGATCGCCGGCGCAGCCGGGGAGACCGCCGGGGCAGCAGTGACCATGGCCGCCGCCGATGCGGTCATCACGACCACGACGGCAAGGGACGTAAGCCAGTTCAGCGCGGTCCACGCGCTGCGGGAGACGCGGGAGGCGTTCACTCGGTGGTGGGGTGCAGCCGGTCCGCGAGTGCGCCGGTGGGCCGGAACTGAGGTCATGGTCCTTCCTCCAGGGTGAGAGCAGACGAGCGGAACTTTCCTCATCGGGCGACCGGAGGTGACGACGGTGCTGCGATGCGTCTTGTGCGAAAACTGCCTTCAATTGTGGTTCACATCCCGAAATTCAGGCAGCCATCGGGTAGATCCACACGAGATCCACAGTTTCATGAGGATTGCTCATCTCGGCTGATTCCTAAGGTTTAGCGTCCGGATTGACGATGAGGAAGTCACTCAGACGGGTCCACCCCTCGGGAACTTCGTCGTTGCTCTCGATGACCCGTGCTCCGCCGGTGCCGCTTCCAGACGTCCACATTCCGTCTGCGGAACCGCAGAACGAATTCGAAGGACCGTCCGGCAGTTTTGCCACCATCAGGCAGAAGCCCGGGGTGCCTCGTTGCGGATCCATGTACTTGGAGACGAAATAGCTCACATCTCTGGTGGTGCCGACTAACCGACTGGAAGCGGCATCGAGGCCGTCACTTGCAGCCTTGAGCGCCGAGGGAAGTGCGTCTTCGGGACCGGGTTTCTGCGCAAGGAACAGCCGGATCTCCGTGGTGGAGTCGTTGGCGACACAACTCGTCAGGCCGAGGCACGATGCACAGACCAATGCTGCCGCGATCCAGGCTCTGCTGGTCACTCTGAGACGAATCATGGCTAGCCCCCCGCTTGAACCCACGCTGTAGTCTTCGTGGGAAACCTAGCATGGCATCGGCCGATATTGTCGGTCCGACCAGCAACTTACATCACCGAGCGGAGGACTCGCTCGCGTCCGCATTCGTGGCGAAGGTGAACCCATTGAGCCGAGACGGCTGTGGTGGCGGATGACGGCACGCCCAACATCCGGCTGCTTGCCTGGACGGGAGTAGCGCGAGCGTAGTGAATCCGTAGGGAAACTCCGTTTCGGCGCATGGATTCCGTAAGGATGGCGCGGCCCCCCTGCGCCCGGGATGACGCTGGATTGGTGAACAGCGCTCGAATGGACCTCTCGGAACTCACGCTCAGTCGGTGGCTCTCGCCACTCCTCGACGGACGCTGCCGCTGGGGAAGCTACACGGTTTCGGCCGGTCGCTACGGCAGCACGAGCCAGCGGCTCGTGTTGTATCCGGCGGGGATCTCCGCACGGCAGCGCCGACGGGTTCGCGTGTGGCGCGGCTGGACGGTGCTCGGCCTAGTGGCCGTGTTCGGAGAGTTCGTAACGCTTGTTGAGGCGGGCGCACCGAGACTCCTGGTGATCACGTCCTGCATCGGGTTTTACGTCGCGAGCACCCTTGTCGTCGCCCATGCTGCCGGATCGATTCGTCGAGGCGTCCTCGAGCTGACCGTCGTGAGCTCCAGCCTCGCCCCCGACACGCGACTCTCCGCAGAATCCCGCTATCTGGCGGGGCTAGCTTCGACGCTGTTGATCGCCGAGGAGTCACTCGCCTGCGGAGCGTCGTCGCCTGCCGATCACGAACTGGTGTGGTCGTCCGCGTACTCCGACGCCCGGCGTCACCTCGGTGCCGGGCGGTGACGTCGGCCGGGACTTCGACAGCTCCCTAGGGCAGGGGTCCTCGGCGGGCGACGGCGCCGGCGAGGGTGGCGTGGAGCAGCGGAAGCACGGACACGGCCATGAGCACCGTTCCGAAGACGACGTCGTCGGCACGGAGCAGGATGCCGCCGATCAGCAGGGCGGTGAAGAGGACCGCAGAGATGATCCGCCGTCCCGTTCGCTCGAGACTGCCCAGGCGGCGCTCGAGCCGTGGGGTCTGCACCGTGAGGTTGCCGTCTTCGACCCGCGTGATCAGGGTATCGAGCCGCTGGGGCAGCCGGGCGATGAGTCCCGCGGCCGCCACCGTGCGCTTCGCGAGATCCTGCACCAGGTTTCCGCCTTCGGCCCGGATCAGCTGCGCGGAGTACGGCTCGACGGCGTTCCAGATGTTGAAGGCCGGGTCGAGCGAACTGCACATCCCGCTGGTCAGCGACATCGCGCGCACGATAAGCAGGAAGTTCTCCGGCAGCTGGACCGGCAGGGTGCGCACCACATCACCGAATTCGTTCGCGAAGGCGCGGAACTCGCGCGGATCGACCTCCTGCAGCTCGGCGAAGCCCATCCCGCCGAAACGCGCGAACAGCGCCGTCAGCGCCCTCTCGAGTTCCGCGGTGTCCGCGGAGGGCAGGAGCACGCCCACCTCGCGAATGCCGTCCACCATGCCCTTGCCGTTGCGGGACGCGGCGGCGATGAGCAGGTTCCGGAGACCGCGACGCAGCGCGTCGGGTACCTCGCCCATCATTCCGAAGTCGATGAACGTGAACTTCCAGGCCCGGCCTGGAGCATCCGCTGTTGTGGCCGCATCCGCGGTGGCGAGGGGGGTGACGAAGATATTGCCCGGGTGCGGGTCGGCGTGGAAATAGCCGTTGACGAAGAGCTGGTCGAACATGACCGCCGCGAACTCGGTGGCGACTTCAGCCGGATCGATGCCTGCCGCCCTGAGCCCATCGACGTCATTGATCTTGATGGCCGTGACGTCCTGCAGGGTCAGCACCCGCCGCGTCGTTCGCTCCCACACGAGCTCGGGAACGCTGACGCGGGCGTCGTCGGCGAAGTTCCCCGCGAACCGTTCCGCGCTCGCGGCCTCGTGCAGGTAGTCGATCTCCTCGAGGCTCGTCACCGCGAACTCCTCGACGAGGACGGGCATGTCGACCCGATCCGAAACGAGGCGAATGTGGCTGAGCCAGCCGGCGACGCGGCGAAGGGCCCGGAGGTCGACGTCGACGATCGCACCGATGCCCGGTCGCTGGATCTTCACGACGACGTCCAGCAGGCCGGTCTCGGCAGCATCCATTTCCGAGAGCCGCGCGCGGTGGACCTGACCGAGGGATGCCGCGGCGAGAGGGGTCGGGTCGACGAACGAGAACGCGCGCTCGAGTGTCACCCCCAATTCGGACTCGGCGAGGGCTCGGATGGCCGGGAACGGCACGGCCGGGACCTCGTCCTGCAGGCCCTCGAGCTCCTTGGTGATCTCGGGCGGCAGCACGTCGAGCCGGGACGACATGAACTGGCCGACCTTGATCATGAGGCCGCCCAGGTCGACCGCGAGCACGTGGAAGCGCTGCGCGATGCGCTGGAGCCGCGCCGACCGGTTGCGCGCCGAGAGCCGGGCGAGTCCGATCCGGGGCAGGAACAGTTCGTACCACCAGGTCTGCACCAGGTACCGCGCGGCGAACCGCAGGATCCGGCGGTAGCGGGCGCGCATGTTCCCGTCGTCGGTCATCGGATCTCCTTGACGCCGGCGTGCTTCGGGCACTCGTTCAATCCTGGGCGAGGATGGAGTACAACTGGCGACGCGCCTCGTCGAGCACGGCGACGGCCTTGTCCACCTGCTCCGGGCTGCCGGAGCGCCCGACCTGCGCGGCGGCCTGGGCCAGGCCGATTCCCGCCTTGGGCAGTGCGGTCGCCCGGCCGCTGTCGCGGGCACTCGGGGCCTCCCAGGGGGCGGAGGTCTCGGCTGCGGCATCCGCTACCGCGCGGCCCTCGTCCGTGAGCGCATAGGTCTTGCGACCGTTGGCCTCCTCGGCCGTGATGAAACCCTCGTCGGCGAGCAGCTGGAGCGCCGGATACACCGAGCCGGGGCTCGGCTTCCACGCCCCGTTGCTGCGCTCCTCGATCTCGTGGATGATCTGGTAGCCGTGCATCGGCTGCTCCAGGAGGAGCGCGAGCACCGCGGCACGGACGTCGCCGCGCCCGACCCTCGTGCCGACCTTCTGTTCGAACTGCCCGCGCAACTGCTCCATCGCTTCCCAGATGGCGTTTCCGGCCCAACCTTCGCCCGGTCCGCCCTTGCGACCCGGGAATCCGTCTCCCATAAATGAACCACTCATGATGACCTCCTCAGCGCCGTACCAGAGCTCGACGATACCTAACGATATAACGTTCAACTCTGATCTCGAGCTGGATTTCACGGCGGCGCGCCCGTGTGTCGCGCGGGTTCTCAGCCGGAGCAGTCCTGAGCGTAGGCTCATTCCGTCAGGGCAAACGGTGTTCCGCCCAATGGAACATGTGTTGGTGTGCCCTGCGGTAGTTCTCAAGGAAGAGATTCAGTTCATGAGCGAGAAACTCGCGTCATCCCGATGGTCACGGCTCATGCCGGTCATCTTCATCACCTACAGCCTGGCGTACCTCGACCGCTCGAATTACAGTCTGGGCGCCGCCGCGGGGATGGCGAAAGACCTCAACATCACGGCCAGCGCCTCGGCCTTCCTTGCAGCCCTGTTCTTCCTCGGCTACTTCTTCTTCCAGGTGCCGAGCGCGAGTTACGCGCAACGGCGGAGCGCGAAGAAGCTGATCTTCTACGCGCTGATCCTGTGGGGCATCCTGGCCAGCTGCATCGGCATCGTCACGAACATCTGGGTGCTATTCGTCATCCGGTTCGCGATCGGAATCGTCGAGGCGGCCATCATGCCCGCGATGCTCATCCTGCTCAGTAACTGGTTCACCAGCGGCGAACGCTCCAAAGCCAACACCTTCCTGATCCTCGGCAACCCGGTCACGGTGCTGTGGATGTCCGTCGTCTCGGCCTACCTCGTCAGCAGCGTTGGCTGGCGCTGGATGTTCATCATCGAGGGTCTCCCCTCCATCATCTGGGCGTTCGTCTGGCTGCGTATGATCGACAACTCCCCGAACGACGCGAAGTGGCTGTCCGCAGGCCAGAAGAAGGACATCAACGACGAATTCGCCCGGGAACAGGTCGGACTGCACGCCGTGCCGAACTACCGCGAGGCATTCAAGCAGAAGGCCGTCATCCAGCTCTGCATCCAGTACTTCTTCTGGAGCATCGGCGTCTACGGCTTCGTCATGTGGCTCCCCTCGATCATCAAGACCGCGTCGTCCTTCGACATCGTGATCATCGGCTGGCTCACCGCCATCCCGTACCTGCTCGCGACCGTGCTGATGGTGGTCGCCTCGTTCTTCTCCGACCGGCTCCTGAAGCGGAAGCTCTTCATCTGGCCGTTCCTCCTGGTGGCGGCGGTCGCGTTCTACGCCTCCTACCTCGTCGGGACGTCCAACTTCTGGCTGTCGTTCATCCTGCTCGTGATCGCCGGCGGCGCTATGTACGCCCCGTACGGGCCGTTTTTCGCGATCGTCCCCGAGATCCTGCCGAAGAATGTCGCGGGCGGCGCGATGGCCCTCGTCAACAGCTTCGGCGCACTCGGATCCTTCGCAGGGGCCTACTTCGTCGGCTTCCTCAATAACGTCACCGGGTCGAACGATGCGTCCTATATCTTCATGGCCCTGTCACTGATCATCGCGGTCGTGTTCACGATCGTGGTGAAGGCCGTCTCGACGCCGGACTTCAAGCTGCAGGGCACCATTCCCGCGGCATCGCCCAGCGCACCGGCACTCCAGTGAGCGGCTCCCGGCCGGTGTTCGTCAACACCATGGTCTACAAAGAGGCCCTCGACGCGTCCACCACGGTCCAGGCCGACCTCGTCGCCGAGGTACTCGCGCTCGGGGCCACCGGAATCGAGATCCGCCGAGAGTACCTCTCGCCCGAGCCTGCGGCCCGGCGCGAAGAACTCCTGACGATCGCCGGCCTGGCGACCGAGGCCGGACTCGAGGTCTACTACTCCGTTCCCGAGTCGCTCTTCGTGGACGGTGAGGCCTCTCCTCTCCTGACCGGCTACCTTGACGAAGCGGCGACCCTCGGAGCTCTCAGCGTCAAGCTGAACATCGGCGAGCCCGGTGACGAGCTGACAGGGCTCGGGAGCCTGGTCGAGGCCCTGCTGGCGGCATCCGCCCGGGTCACGATCGAGAACGACCAGACCGCGCGGAACGGGCGACTGGATGTCGTGGCTGCGCTCCTCCGCGACCTGCGGGCCCAGAACGTTCCGATCGGGTACACGTTCGATGCCGGAAACTGGCTCTGGGCGGGCGTTGACCCGGTCGCCGCCCGCCCGGGAACTCGGGCGTTACGCGACGGTCTTCCACCTGAAGGACATCGGCCGCCTCGGTGGGCTGCACTCCGTGCTGCTCGACGAGGGTGACGTCGACTGGCGTTCCGTGCTCCGCGAGATCGGGACCCACGTGCCCGTGGTGCTCGAATACCCGATCCCCGACCGGGCCACCGCGGCGAGCGAACTGGCGAAGATCCGCCGGGTCCTCGCCGAACTGACCAGCGACTGAACGGAACCACATGCCCAGCACTGTCCAGAGGGACTTCGACGTCGTCACCTTCGGCGAGATCATGGCGATGTTCGTCGCGGAGGAGACCGGTCCGCTCGCCCGGGTCGACCGCTTCACCCGCAGGCTGGCGGGCGCGGAATTCAATGTCGCCGTCGGTCTGCGGCGGCTCGGCCACAGCGTCGGGTTCATCACGCGTCTCGGCACGGACCCGTTCGGTGAATTCGTCCTGCAGCAGCTCGAGGCGAACGGCATCGATGTCGGCCAGGTCGACCTGCACGCGAGCGAACCGACCGGGTTCCAGCTGAAGAACAGGCCGGGCGAGGACGAAGACCCGCTCGTGGTCTACTTCCGGTCGCACTCAGCGGCACGTACGCTCGCGCCCACCGAGGCGACGGCCGCTTACGTGCGCCGTGCCGGGCATGTGCACCTGACCGGGATCCCGCTCGCGCTCGGCGACGGACCGCGGCACCTCGCCGCCCAGGCCGTCGATGTTGCACGTGAAACCGGCGCGACGGTGAGTTTCGATCCGAACCTGCGCCCCAGCCTCTGGGCCGACACCGCGGAAATGGTGCACGCGATCAATGAGATCGCCGTGCAGGCGGACTGGGTGCTGCCCGGCACGAGCGAAGGGCACATCCTCACCGGGGAGACCACCCCGGCGGGAATCGCCCGCTGGTACCTCGATCGCGGCGTGAAGGTCGTCGCGGTCAAGGCCGGTTCACGCGGGGCCGAACTCTTCGCCGCGGACGGGACGCACGCGAGCTGCCCGCCGTTCTCGGTGTCTGTCGTCGACACGGTCGGCGCGGGTGACGGCTTCTCCGCTGGACTCCTCAGTGCGGCCCTCGACGGGCTCCCACTCGCCGACTGGGTGCACCGCGCCGGCGCGGTCGGCGCGCTGGCCACGACGTCGCGCGGTGACCAGGAGGGCCTGCCCGACCGGGCCGGACTCGCTACATTCCTCGAGGCGCATGCGCCGGCATCCATTTGATCAGGGAGACTGACAGCATGACCACCACCGTAACGCTCCGCGTCGTCGTCGCAACACCACTGAGCGAGGAGCTCTGCCTGCTGATCGAGCGGGCGGAACCCCGCATCGAGCTCGTGCGTGACCAGGCCCTGCTGCCGCCGATGCGCCGTCCTGCCGACTACCGCGGCGACCCCGCCTTTCGGCGCACGACCGGTCAGCAGGCCGACTTCGAGCGGATGCTCGACTCGGCCGACGTGCTCTTCGGCATTCCCGACGTGAACCCGGTCGCCCTTCGCCGAACCGTTGAGGCGAATCCGGGACTCCGCTGGGTGCAGGTGATGGCGGCGGGCGGTGGCTCGCAGGTCAAGTCCGCAGGCCTCGGTCAGGCCGATCTCGACCGGGTGGTCTTCACGACCTCGGCCGGGGTGCACGGCGGCCCGCTCGCCGAATTCGCGATCTTCGGCATCATGTCCGGAGCGAAGCAGCTGCCCGTGCTCCAAAGCGACCAGCGCGCGCACGCGTGGCCGGAGCGCAGGGCCCTCGGCCAGGTGCGCGACCAGACGGTGCTCGTCATCGGGCTGGGCGGAGTGGGGCGCGAGGTCGCCCGGCTCGCGAAGGGGCTCGGGATGCGTGTGATCGGGACAAGCAGGGACGACCTGCCCGTTCCCTTCGTCGACGAGCTGATCCGAACGGAGGACCTCGCGGCCGGAGCCGCGAGTGCGGACGCGATCGTCGTCGCCCTGCCGGGAACGGCCGCGACCCTGAAACTTGTCGGTGAGAACGTCTTCGGCGCGGTCCGGCCGGGAACGACCTTCGTCAGCATCGCGCGTGGCACCGTCGTGGACGAGGACGCCCTCATCCGTGCCCTCGAGTCTGGCCGGATCGGCTTCGCCGCCCTCGACGTGTTCGCGAAGGAACCGCTCGACACCGCGAGCGCGCTCTGGGACTTCCCGAACGTCGTGATCAGCCCCCACACCGCCGCCCTCGACGCCGAGGAGGAACGCCGGATCGCCGAGCTCTTCGCCGACAACGCGACCCGGTTCCTCGACGGCCTCCCCCTCCGCAACATCGTCAACACGGTCGAGTTCTACTGAGTCGATCGTTCCCAGGCCTGGCCTGCTGTCCGAATCGGCGCGCAGTCAGGTGCGGCGACTAGGGTCGGACGGATGCATACTCCGACCTCGTCTCTCCCCTCCGTCTCTCCCACCCCCGGTTTCGTGCGGGTGCGGGGAGCCAGGGAGAACAACCTGAGGGATGTCGACGTCGACGTGCCCCGCGACGCGATCGTCGCGTTCACCGGCGTCTCCGGTTCCGGCAAGTCGTCGCTCGCCTTCGGCACGATCTTCGCAGAGGCCCAGCGCCGGTTCCTCGAATCGGTGGCCCCGTACGCCCGCCGACTGATCCAGCAGGGCCACACCCCGCAGGTGGACGAGATCACGGGCCTCCCTCCCGCGGTCGCCCTGCAGCAGCGGCGCGGCACGCCGAGTTCGCGGTCCACGGTTGGCACCCTGACGACCCTGTCGAATTCACTGCGCATGATGTATTCCCGTGCGGGCACGTACCCGGCGGATGCGCCCAGGCTCGAATCGGACTCCTTTTCTCCGAATACCGTGGCCGGGGCGTGCCCGCGCTGCCACGGGCTCGGAATCGCGCACCTCCCGACGCGCGCGAGCCTCGTGCCCGACGGGACCCTCAGCATCCGCGAGGGCGCCGTCGCGGCGTGGCCGGGCGCCTGGCAGGGCAAGAACCTCCGCGACATCCTGATCGCCCTCGGCTACGACGTCGACGTGCCGTGGAACGACCTCCCCGCTGAGAGCAGGGACTGGATCCTTTTCACCGAGGAGCAGCCCGTCGTGGAGATAACGCCGCAGCGCGACCGGGTCGCCAAGCCGTACCAGGGCCGGTTCTGGAGTGCGCGCAGCTACGTCCTGCACACCCTCGCCGACTCGCAGAGCCAGAGTCAGCGGGAGCGCGCGCTCCGGTTCGTGGAGTCCGGACCCTGCTCGCTCTGCGACGGGAGCGGACTCACCCCGGCCGCCCTCGCCGTGACGGTGGCCGGGCTCTCCATCTCCCAGCTGGCCGGGCTGCCGCTCACCACCCTCGCCGAGACCCTCCGCCCGCTCACGCAGGCCGGTTCCGCCGGGCGCGGCGAGGCATCCGCCGGGGTCGAAGCCACGATCAGCCGCGACCTGCTCGCGCGCATCGAGGTGCTGGTCGATCTCGGCCTCGGCTACCTCAGCCTCTCGCGCTCCACCCCGACGCTCTCGCCCGGTGAGATGCAGCGCCTCCGGATCGCGACCCAGTTGAGGTCTGGACTCTTCGGCGTCGTCTACGTGCTCGACGAGCCCTCTGCGGGTCTGCACCCCGCCGACGCCGAACCCCTCCTCGTCGTGCTCGAGCAGCTCAAGTCTTCCGGCAACTCCGTCTTCGTCGTCGAACACAACATGGACGTCGTGCGCGCCGCCGACTGGGTCATCGACGTCGGTCCGCACGCAGGAACCGGCGGCGGCGAGGTGCTCTACAGCGGTCCGGTCGGCGGGCTCGCCGGGGTCCCGGAGTCGGTGACACGGCGGTTCCTGTTCCCCGCTTCCGACACGACGGATGCCGCGGTCCCGGCGCCGGCGCGGAGGGAACCACACGCCTGGCTCGGCCTGCGCGGGGTCAACGTGCACAACCTTCAGGATCTCGACGCCGAGTTCCCGCTCGGGCTCCTCACCGCGGTCACTGGCGTTTCCGGATCGGGAAAATCATCTCTGATCAGCCAGATCGTCGCCGATGACCCGGTTGACCGCCTTGTCACCGTCGACCAGAAGCCGATCGGACGCACTCCCCGCTCGAACCTCGCCACCTATACCGGCCTGTTCGACGCGGTCCGCGCGGCCTTCGCGGCCACCCCCGCAGCCCGCAGCCGCGGCTTCGGGGCGGGACACTTCTCCTTCAACGTCGCCGGCGGCCGCTGCGAGACCTGCCTCGGGGAGGGCTCCGTCACCGTTGAACTCCTCTTCCTCCCCGGCAGCTACGCCCTGTGCCCGGCGTGCCACGGTTCCCGGTACAACCCGGAGACCCTCGAGGTCGACTACCGCGGCAAGACCATCGCAGAGGTCCTCGGGCTCAGCGTCGACGATGCCGCCGGGTTCCTCGCCGACGTGCCTGCGGCCGCCCGCAGCCTCGAGACCCTCCGCGAGGTCGGCCTCGGCTACCTCCGCCTCGGCCAGCCCGCCACAGAGCTCTCCGGTGGGGAAGCCCAGCGCATCAAGCTCGCCTCCGAGCTCCAACGTGCCCGCCGCGGCCACACCCTGTACCTGCTCGACGAACCGACAACGGGCCTGCACCCGGCGGATGTGCAGCTCCTGCTCGCCCAGCTGAACCGGCTGGTCGACGCGGGCAACACCGTCGTCGTTGTCGAACACAACCTCGACGTCATCGCGGCGGCCGACTGGGTGATCGACCTCGGCCCGTCCGGAGGGGACGCTGGCGGCCGTATCCTCGTGGCCGGTCCGCCGGAGGTCGTCGCCACCCACGCCGAGAGCAGGACGGCCCCCTATCTCGAGCGGCGACTGCAGGCGTAGGCGACGCTCAGGCGTTTCGGACCAGCCGGAGCACCGGAATCCGGCGTTCGACGGCCCGCTCCTGGTAGCCGGCGAAGCCGGGCGCGAGGGCGATGATCTTCGCCCAGGCTCTGGCGTGCTCGTCGCCGTCCAAATCGGTCGCGGTGACCGCGACCGTCCCTTCCGGGGTCTCGATGGAGGTCTCCGGGTGCGAGAGCAGGTTGAAGTACCAGGCCGGGTGCTGGGGCCGGCCGCCGGCGGAGGCGACCACGAGCCAGGCGTCCCCGTCGCGGATGGACATCACCGGGCTGACGCGCTCGGCACCCGTGCGCGCCCCGGTCGTGTGCAGGAGCACGAGGTTGGACCCGAACCCGGCCGTGGTGACATGACCGTTGTTCTCCCGGAACTCCGAGATGATCTGTTCGTTGAAGTCGCTCACTAGACTGCCTCTCGTCGACGAGCTGCCGGTGCAGGGATTTTACAACGGGAAGAGGATCTCATGAGTGGTGAGCTGGTTCTGGTGACCGGTGGGTCTGGCTTCGTCGGCGCGCACTGCATCGTGCGGCTCCTCGCCGCCGGCTACCGGGTGCGCACGACGGTGCGCTCCCTCACCCGGGAGCCCGAGGTGCGCGCGATGGTCGCCGCGGGCGGGGCGGATGCCGGCAGCGCCCTCTCGTTCACCGTCGCCGACCTGCTCTCCGACGCCGGTTGGGCGGAAGCGGTGAACGGCTGCGCCTTCGTCCTGCACGTCGCCTCACCCTTCCCCGCACGTGAGCCGGCGGACGAGGACGAGCTCATCGTCCCCGCCCGCGACGGCGCACTGCGGGTGCTCCGGGCCGCGCGGGACGCCGGCGTGCGGCGGGTCGTGCTGACCTCTTCGTTCGCCGCCGTCGGGTATGGCGCCCAGCATCCGGACCGCCCGTTCACCGAGGACGACTGGACGGACCCGACCGCCTCAGTGAGCGCATACGTCAGGTCGAAGACCATCGCCGAACGTGCGGCCTGGGACTTCGTCGATCGCGAGGGAGGCACCCTCGAGCTCACGGTGATCAACCCGGTCGGAATCTTCGGACCCGTGCTCGGGACAGACCTCTCCAGTTCCGTCGAACTCCTCCGCGGGCTCCTGAAGGGTGCTGTGCCCGCGGTGCCGCGGATCGAGACCAACATCGTCGACGTGCGCGATGTCGCCGACCTGCACGTGCGCGCCATGACGAGCCCGCTCGCGCCCGGCGAACGGTTCCTCGCCGTCGCCGGACCCCCGATGACCTTTCCGGAGATCGCAGCCCTGCTGAGGTCGAACCTCGGCGACGTCGCGAGTCGGGTGCCCCGCCGGGTGATGCCGACCTGGCTCGTCCGTGTCCTCGCCCCGTTCAGCGCCCCGCTCCGGCAGGTCGCCCCGCAACTCGGCACGACGCGGAACGCCTCCCATGACAAGGCCAGGCGGATGCTCGGCTGGGAACCTCTGTCCAACGAGGAGGCCATCCTCGCCACCGCGGAGAGCCTCGTGCGCCTCCGGCTTCTCTGACCGGCGGCGCACGAGAGGCGGGATCAGTCGACCTGGTCCATGAAGTCGGTCAGGTGCGCGATCGTCGGGATCGACGAGGTGATCACGGTGCCGTCGTCGCGACGTCCGCCCTCGATCGCAGCCGGCGACGGAGCCCCGGGAGTGCGGGCGCCCTGGTGCTCGAGCGGGACGATGACGGGCTGGCCGAGACGCACCGTGAAAGCGGGCGCCCCGCGCACGGCGAGCTTCGCCTCGACGCCGGCCTCGACGGTCACCTCGACCTCGTCCTGCCTGAGGTCGATCCGGAGCCGGGTGCCCTTGAGCGTGATCCGGAAGGTGAGCCCCTCCCAGCCTTCCGGCAGCCGCGGGTCGAGGGTGACCCGGCCGTTGTGGTCGCGCATGCCGCCGAATCCGTAGACGAGGGCGCTCCAGACTCCACCGGCGGATGCGACGTGGACGCCGTCCGCCGCGTTGTGGTGCAGGTCTGCGAGGTCGACGAACAGGCCGGAGGTGAAGTACCGGAGCGCGAGCTCGTGGTACCCGACTTCGGCCGCGATGATCGACTGGACCACGTCGGACAGGGTCGAGTCGCCGGTCGTGAGCGGGTCGTAGTAGTCGAAGTCGGCGAGCTTCTCCTCCGGAGTGAACTGGTCCCCCTGCAGGAGCAGCGCGAGGACCACATCCGCTTGCTTGAGGACCTGGAAGCGGTAGATCACGAGCGGGTGGTAGTGCAGCAGCAACGGCCGGTTCTGCGGAGGCGTCTGGGACAGGTCCCAGCGTTCCTTCTCGAGGAACTGCGCGTCCTGCGGGTGGATGGCCAGGCCCTTGTCGAAGGGAATGTGCATCGCCTCGGCGGCGAAGGCCCACTCGGCGATCTCGGTGTCCTGGAGGTTCAGCCGGGCGACCATGGCGTCGTAGGCGTCGCGGTCGATGTACCGCAGCCGGCGGACCGCGGTCACGGCGTTCCGCAGGTTCGAGCGCGCCATGATGTTCGTGTACAGGTTGTCGTTGACGACGGTCGTGTACTCGTCCGGCCCGGTGACACCGTGGATGTGGAACACGTCGTTGCCGTGCCCGTTGCCGCGCCAGAAGCCGAGGTCCGCCCACATCCGGCTCGTCTCGACGAGGATGTCGATGGCCTCGCGGGCGAGGAAGTCCTCGTCGCCGGTTGCGGCGACGTACTGGCTGAGCGCATAGGCGATGTCGGCGTCGATGTGGTACTGGGCCGTGCCCGCCGCGTAATACGCGGAGGACTCGAGCCCGTTGATCGTGCGCCACGGGAACAGGGCGCCGAGCTGGTTGAGCTCCGTCGCGCGGTCCCTGGCCTGGTCCAGCATGCCGTGCCGGAAACGCAGCGCGTTGCGGGCCGCGTTCGGAGAGGTATAGGTCAGGAACGGCAGGACGTAGACCTCCGTGTCCCAGAAATAGTGGCCGCCGTAGCCGGAGCCGGACACGCCCTTTGCGGAGACGCCCTGGCCGTCGGCGCGCATCGAGGCCTGGGCGAGCTGGAACAGGTTCCAGCGCACGGCCTGCTGCAGCACGGGCTGCCCGGGAAGCTGCACGTCGGTGCGCGCCCAGAAGTCGGTGAGCCATTCCTGCTGGCGGGCGATGAACGATTCGATGCCCTCGTCCCGCGCGCGGTCCAGGGTGCGGTCGCACCGGTCGGCGAGTTCGTGAGTGGGCACGCCCGCGGAGGTGTGGTAGCTGAGCGTCTTCGTGATGTGGATCGAATTGCCCTGCTTGGCCTTGATCGTGTACACGTGCTTGGCGAGGTCGTCGCCGATAGCGGAGGACTCGACGAACTCGTTGGCTGTCTCGATCTGGTGGTCGGCGGCGCAGGCGATCGTCATCGCCGAGTTCGTGCAGCGGAAGCCGAGGATGTACCGGCCGCCGGAAGCGCGCTTGAAGCGTGGCTGCAGCACCCGGTCGGTGAAGGACTCCGCCTTGCGCGGGTCCCAGTCTGTCGTCATCGAGCCCTTGGGCCGGTCGTACTCGCTGATGCCGTCCTGGCGGTTCAGGATCTGGCTCGAGATCACGACGGACGCATCCGCGTCGAGCATGGTGACCTCGTAGTCGATGATCGCGAGGTGCCGGTCGGTGAACGACACCATCCGGCGGGACCGGATCAGGACGCGCTTGCCCGATGGCGTGCGCCAGACGAGTGAGCGAGAGAGGATGCCGGTGGTGAAGTCGAGCCGGCGCTCGTAGCTGAGCAACTCGGCGAGGGTCAGCACGAGCGGTTCGTCGTCGACGTAGACGCGGATCATCTTGGCGTCGGGAGCGTTGACGATCGTCTGGCCGACGCGGGCGAAACCGAAGGCCTCTTCCGCGTGCCGGATCGGCCAGGTCTCGTGGAAACCGTTGATGTATGTGCCCTGGACGTGGCCGTCCCTGCCCTCGTCGACGTTGCCGCGCAGGCCGAGGTAGCCGTTGCCGACCGCGAAGAGGGTCTCGGTGCGTCCGATGTCGGCTCCGGTGAACGCCGTCTCGACGAGGGCCCATTCGTCGACCGGGAAGCGATTGCGGTCGAGAGGGTCCTGGATGACCTCTTCGGTCAGGTTCATGCGGTGGCCTCCTGCGTTGCGGTTTCGGGTGACGTGCTGGGCTCGGACGGGCGGGGCACCAGTTCATCGAGGTCTGAGACGACAATATCGGCTCCGGCGTCCAGAAGGGTCTGCGGTCCGACGCCGCGGTCGACGCCGAGGACCAGCCCGAAATCACCGGCGCGGCCGGCCTGCACTCCCGACTCGGCGTCTTCGACCACGACGCACTCTGCCGGCGTGAGACCGAGCAGCTCGGCGCCGAGTTCATAGGTGTCCGGCGCGGGCTTCCCGGCGAGCCGACGCTCGGCGGCGAGGTTGCCGTCGACGACGATACCGAAGCGATCACGGATGCCCGCTGCCCCGAGGGTGAGTTCGCCGTTGCGGGAACTCGTGACGACGGCGACCTGCAGCCCGGCGTTGACCACGTAGTCGAGGAAGTCGAGGGAACCCTGGTACGGAGTCACGCCGTCTTCCGCGAGGGTCTCGTTGAAGGCCGCGTTCTTGCGGTTGCCGAGGCCGCACACGGTGTCCTGCGTCGGGGCATCCGTGGGGTCGCCGTCTGGCAGCATGATCCCGCGCGAGGCGAGGAGGCTGCGCACGCCGTCGTAGCGGGGCTTGCCGTCGATATACCTGAAGTAGTCGGCATCGCTATAGGAGGGACTCACCCCCTGGTCTTCGAGGAAGGGGGTGAAGAGCCGGGACCACGCGACCATGTGCACGTCGGCGGTGGGAGTCAGCACGCCGTCGAGGTCGAAGAGCACGCCACGCAAACCGAGGATGCGGTCGCGGGCCTGGGCTGGCGAAAGGGGAAATGTCGGAGAAGTCATAGACGGGAGCTCTTCTCGATAGATGCCTGAAAATGGAGGCGCCGGGGAATGGTGGGGGGATGTATTCGCCCGGGTGTCGACATCTCGGCGGCGGTGACGAGGATCGCGAGCGACGCGGGTCCACCGGGTCCGGGGTGGGCCTGCGCCTGAGTACAAAACAAGCCTATGCCCTGTGCCTCCGGCGAGTAGACTTTCTCTAAGTGAAACGATTCAACGTTGAACGCACACAGAGAGAAGTCAGACAATGATCACTCGCATGATCTGGAACCAAACGGCACACTTCGGCGCAGGGGCCATTAGCGTCATCCCCGGTGAAATAGCCTCCCGCGGCTTCACCAAGGCCTTTGTGGTCTCGGACAAGGTGCTCGTCACGACCGGCGTCACCGGCAAGGTCACGTCACTCCTCGACGATGCCGGAATCCCTTATGAGGTTTATTCGGACGTCACCCCGAACCCGCCGATCGAAGCGGTCAAGCGCGGCGTCGCGGCCTTCGCGGCCTCGGGCGCAGACGTATTGATCGGCATCGGCGGCGGCTCGCCGCAGGACACCTGCAAGGCCATCGGCATCATCACGAACAACCCCGAGTTCGCGGACGTGCGCTCGCTCGAGGGCGTCGCGGCCACGAAGCGGGCCTCCGTTCCGATCATCGCCGTTCCGACGACGGCGGGAACCGCATCGGAGACCACGATCAACTACGTGATCACCGACGTCGAACGCTCCCGCAAGTTCGTCTGCGTCGACCCGCACGCGATTCCGATCGTCGCCGTCGTCGATTCCGAGATGATGTCATCCGCGCCACGTTCGCTCAAGGTCGCCACAGGACTGGACGCGCTCACCCACGCGATCGAGGGCTACACGACCAAGGGCGCCTGGGAACTCTCCGACCTCTTCCACCTCAAGGCGATCACGATGATCGCCGAGTCCCTCGCCGCCGCCGCCGACGGCGACCCGGTTGCCGCGGACCGGATGGCCCTCGCCCAGTACATCGCGGGAATGGGCTACTCCAACGTCGGCCTCGGCCTCGTGCACGGGATGGCCCACCCGCTCGGCGCCTTCTACAACGCCCCGCATGGCGTGGCCAACGGCATCCTGCTCGCCCCCGTGATGGCGTTCAACGCCGACGCGACCGGCGACCGCTTCCGCGACATCGCGGTGGCCTTCGCGGTCGCCGGTGCCGCAGACCTGTCGGTCGAGGATGCCCGCACCGCGGCCGTCACTGCCGTCACGGCGTTCGCCCGCGACCTCGGCAACCCGACGACACTGCGCGAGATCGGTGCGAAGGAGGAGGACCTCCCGGCACTCGCCCAGGCCGCCTTCGACGACGTCTGCACCGGCGGTAACCCGCGCGACGTGACCGTCGAGCAGATCCTCGCGCTGTACACCTCGATCTACTGATCCCAGAGTCACCTTTCCGGTCGAGAGTGACCCGTATACCGGGCGCTCTCGACCGGAAAGGTAGACCTCGGGTTGGTCGATTGAGAACAGGAGCGGCCGGCGCGTGTGCGC
>NZ_JASJXJ010000056.1:0-21597 GCF_035018685.1 Cryobacterium sp. RTC2.1 | reverse complement strand
CCCGCGGCGGCGACGCCCCCGCGCAGGGTCTGCTTCACGAAGCCGGACAGCAGGAGGGCACGCAGCTGGCGGTCGATCCCGCCGAACACGGCGCCACCGCCCTCTCCGCCGACGATGACGAGGGTGCCGGTCGGGGTGAGCGCCCGGCGGAGCCGGGACAGGGTGGGATTTCCGGCAATGTCGAGGATCAGGTCCCAGGTGTTCCTTCCGTCCGCGAAGTCCTCGCGGGTGTAGTCGATCACCTGTGCGGCTCCGAGGGACCGGACGAGGTCGACCTTGCCGGTGCTGCAGACCCCGGTCACCGTCGCGCCGAGCGCCGTGGCGAGCTGGACGGCGAAGGTTCCGACGCCGCCGCCGGCGCCGATCACGAGGACCCTCTGGCCCGCCTCGACCTTCCCGGCGTCGCGGAGGGCGTGCAGGGCGGCGCACGCCGAGACGGGAACGGCGGCGGCATCCACGAACCCGAGGTTCGCCGGTTTCGGGGCGAGCCGGTCGGCCGGGACCCGGGTGTACTCGGCGAACGATCCGGTGAGCGAGGTGCCGAACACCTCGTCGCCGACCCGGAACCGGGTCACGCCGGCCCCGACGGCCGCGACCGTTCCCGAGACATCCCGCCCGCGCACCCGGAGCTTCGGGGCCCGGAGCCCGAAACCGAACAGCCGGAGCAGGTAGGGACGCCCGGCCATCAGATGCCAGACGCCGGCGTCGATCCCGGCGGCCTGGACCCGGACGAGCACCTCGTCGGCTCCGACCTCCGGCTCGTCGATGTCCTCGAGGTGGAGGACGTCTGCGGAACCGTACTGATTCTGGACGAGGGCCTTCATGATTCTTCTCCTGACGGGGTGAGGGGCGGGGTGAGGGATGGCGTCGGGTACTGGAACACGTCGTCGAGCGGGACGCCGAAGGCGTGGGCGATCAGGAACGCCAGCTCGAGCGACGGCGAATAGCGGCCCTGTTCGATGGCGATGATGGTCTGGCGGGTCACGCCGGTGCGGTCGGCGAGATCGGCCTGGGTCATCTCGCCGTGGGCGAAGCGGAGCCGCCTCATGTCGTTGGTGACCCGGGTCGGCTTCGCGGAGGTCGCTGACTTCGCCGGCCTCACCATTGGGGCAGGCCCCTCCGGTAGGCGACGAGCCGCGCGATTCCGCCGAGGACCGCCGAGAGCACGAACGCGAGGTACACCGCGTTGGCGATCCAGAAGTACGGCAGTTGCAGCAGGGCCATCAGGAGGGCGGCGACGCCGCCGATCACGACGAACGACTGGCCGACGGTGTCGCCGAACCGGGCGATCTCGCGGTCGCGCTGGTCAGCCTGCCCGGCGTCCCGCGGCGACAGGATCGAGACCAGGATGTCGAGCACGATCGACACGACGATGGCGCCGCCGATGGTCCAGAGCAGCGCAGGCACGTAGGGCACCTCAGGGAGAGGGATGCCGTCCTCCCGGATCAGGATGAAGCCGAGATAGGTCGCGTACGCGGCGATCGCGGTGCCGAGCCTGATCCAGGCTCGCTTTTCCAGGGCTGACATCGGACTCCTTGAGGGCCGTGAAACGGTGCGAAGTAAAGCTGACATGACTCAATGTAAAGAAAATCATACTTCGTGTCAAGGAAAAGCTACATCTTCGTTGCCGGCCCCCGGTTCGCGCCGGCTCAGTCCGATGCCCCGGTGAGGGACCACGCCGTGACGGAGACCTCTCCGCCGGCGACGATGTCGAGGGTGCTCGGCCAGGAGCCCCGATCGAGCCCGGGATACAGGGCCGCGTACAGCGTGTAGGTCACGGGCACGTCTGCGGTCGCCATGGCATCCCAGCCGAGTCGGGTGATGGCGAATCCGCCGGCCGGGACTTCGATGGGATGGGGGCCGTCGTCGGTGGTCATGAAGGAGCCGCCGTGCACGAGCGTGACGGGAGGTAGGAGCCGGCCTGGTCCGCGAAGGCGAGATCGGGGTAGCCGTTGAGCGTGCACGGGACGTCGCTGAAGTTCATGGCCTGGATCGACACGGTGCGGTGTCCGGTCGCGGCATCGGGATCCCCGAGCAGCACCGCCGTGTCTTCCTTCGTGCACCATCCGACGGGAGCCACCGCCGCGTCGGGAGCAACGGTCGGCGGGGGCGTGACCTGGACATCCGGATCGGGGACGGCGCCGAGGGTGTTGCCGTCGGCGAGGGCGTTCTCCGCCGCGGCGTGGAGTCGCTCGGCGCGGCTTCCGAATCCCGCCCCGAGGCCGGAGAGGACCAGGACGGCGACCATGATGCCACAGAGAACGGCGAGCGGGTGCCTGCGAAAGGGGCCGGTCGCGACGGGCGCAAGGGCGGCATCCGCGGTCGACCCGGTTGCGGAGGCGGGCACCCGGACCCGGCGCAGGGCGAGCAGGGCCGGCAACCAGCCCCAGGCGATCCCCCAGTATCCGCTGAGGAGCATGGACTCGCCGGCCGGATCGAGCACGAACGCCGCGCGCGACGGCGGGAATGCGGAGATGATCGCGCTGATCACCCACGGGAGGGTGGCAAGGAAGCCGGTCAGCACGGCCACGAACCAGAGGGCGAAGAACCGGGCGGCGCGGGATCCGTCCGTCCTGTCCACGATCAGGCGCGCCAGGACCAGGTAGACCACGAAGACGCCCGCCGCTGAGGCGAGCGGTGCCAGGCCGACCCACGGCCAGGACCAGAACCAGACGTTGCTCGGAATCGTCTCAGGCAGGAGGTGCTTCACGAAGGCGGTCGGGACGAGGCCGAACCAGGTCAGGAAGCCGAATGCGCCGGCGCACACGACCCACCATGCGGAGGCAACGAGGGCGGGAATCCAGAAAAATGGGCTGTGGCCGGGCCTTGTCATCATCCGAGCCTACGTCACTCCCCCGTCGACGGGCCCTCTCTGCGCTGGCGCGACCGGCGAGGAACTAGGGGTCGACGAGGGTGAGCGCCTGGCGTGGACAGAGGGACACGGCATCCGCTGCCGCGGCGAGCAGGGTGTCCGGGACCGGCACGTTCGAGCCGGCGCCGGCAGAACCGTAGCCGTAGGCGAGCGGGTAGCCCCAGTCGTCGCGGGCCAGCAGTTCCGGCAGGATCTCGGTGCAGAGCCCGCGGCCGTCGCACCTCGTCCAGTCGATGTGCAGGAGGGCGGCGGCCGGGCCGCGGGCCTCTGGGGTGCGCAGATTCATCGGTGGTCCTTTCGGCAGTGCCCGTTCAGGTGCGCGGTGACGTCATCGGCGAACACCGTGAGCGTGCTGAGCACGAACCGGGCGGTGCCGTCCGGGTGGTTGCAGGAGCCCCGCCCCGTGACGATGGCCGCGAGACGGCGTACCTCCCCGGGGAGCCCCGGGTCGCGGTCCCCGGTGGCGAGACGCCCGAGCACGGCGGCCATCGCCGGGAGCCCGTTGACACAGGGGCCGCACTGGCCGGCGGTCTCGCCGGCGAGGTAGCTGGCGACCGCGACCGCGACCGCGACCGGGCAGCGCCGTTCGCCGAGCCCCATCAGGATGCCGGCGCCGGGGTTCGCGCCGAATCCGGCGAGGTCGGCGCGGTCGAGGCGGGCCTCGAGGGCGTACGCCGGCAGCCAGGCGCCGTGGTAACCGCCGACGAGCACTGCCGAAAGGCTCCCGGTGTCGACTCCGGTGAACCGGAGCACGTCGCCGATGCGGGACCCGCCTGCGACCTCGAGCACCCTCGACGGATGCCCGTCGCTGCCGACCGTGACGAGTCGCGTCCCCGGATCCCCCGTCGTGCCCACCGACCGGAACCAGGCGGCGCCGAAGCGCGCGATCAGCGCGATGTGGGCGAGGGTTTCGACATTGTGCAGCAGGGTGGGCCGGCCACCGAGGCCGGATTCGGTCAGCCGCACGGTGCGGTCCTGGGGAATCGGCGCCCTGCCGGCGAGGGCGTTGACGACGGCGGATGCCTCACCCGAGATGAAGGTGTCCGCCGCTTCCCGCAGTTCGATCGCGGAGGCATCCGCCCGCTCGGCGAGGGCGCGGGTGGCGGACTCGATCACCGAGGCCTGGGCGTAAAGGTAGACGGAGTGGGCGCCGAGGGCGCCGGCGACGGTGAGGAGCCCGTCGATGACGAGGTGCGGCGACCGGAGCAGCAGGGTCGCGTCCTTCTGGCTGAGGGGTTCGCCCTCCGCGGCATTGCCGATCACGACGACGCGGCGGCGGCGGGCTCGTTCGCGGGCAGGGACGGCGGCGAGCTTGCGCCACGCCGGGAAGCCAGCGCCGCCGCGGCCCTCGAGACCGGAGTCGCGGAGGGCGGCGAGGAGTGCCGCCGAATCCGCGTGGGCGGGCAGCGGGCCGAAGGTCGACTGGTGGGTGGCGTAGTCGGCGGCAGGGGCGGCCGTGAGCCGGGCGGTGCCGACCGGGGCCTGGACGGCGGGGAACAGCCAGGTGTCCGCTGTGCTGCTCATGAGGCCCTCTCGACTCTGACGTTCTGGTACTCGATGAAACCGCGGCTCAGGCGCCAGACGAGCGCGGCGACCACGGCGATCGAACAGGTCGCGGCGAAGGCGATGAACCAGGTCTGGCCGACATCCGTGCCGTTGCCGATGGAGTGCAGCAGCGCAACGGGCCACATCAGGTAGGTGAGCCAGTGCACGGCCTTGAAGACCCGCACGCCGACGACACCGCGGAGGAGTGCTGTGATCACGATCGCGAGCATCAGGTCGACGGCGAGGGTGCCGAGACCGAGCCAGAAGGGCTTGGCCGCGCCGAGGAACGGCACGACGAAGTCGACGAGCCGGAGCTGGGCGTAGGAGTCCCCGAACAGCGTGACGAGGTGGATGGCGAGGAACGCGGTCGCGAGCAGAGCAACGTTGCGGTGCACGAGGGCGACAGAGAAGCGGGGCAACGTGAAGAGCGGCCTGCCGGACCGGTTCAGGATGCCGAGCAGGACGGACACGGTGAAGAGGGCGAGGGAGACGACCCCTGTCCCGCGACCGAGCGCCCAGAGCGCCTCGTTCACAGGAACGACCTTTCGGCTTCGGCGTCGGCTGCAGCCGGGGTTTCCGAGGTTTCCAGGGCCTCTGACCGGTTGTCGTCCGGCCAGCCGCCGAGGGAGACGACCACACCCTCGGCGTCGACGAGGCGCGCGGGAACGCCGAGTTCGCGCAGCCAGGCGACGGCCTTGTGGCCGCGGACGATCGCGGCCGTGCTGAGCGTGTTGGCCCGGTGACAGGTCCCGGCCGCGACCGTGACGCTGCGCCAGACGGGTTCGGCGGGCAGCCCGGAGGCGGGGTCGAGGATGTGGTGCTGGGGGCGGCCGGCCTTCGTCCAGCGGCGCTTCTGGGTGCTCGAGGTCGCGAGGGCGAGGCCCTCGGCGAGGGTCACGTGGGCGCTCGGGTCGAGCGGGGCATCCTGGACCAGGACCTGCCAGCCTCCCGCGGGCGCCGGACCTGCGGTCGCGATGTCGCCGCCGAGGCTCACGAGCACGCCGCAGCCGAGTTCTGCGACGATACGGGCGGCGACCTGGTCGGCGGCGGCGGCCTTCGCGGTCGCTCCGAGGTCGATGCCGAGGTGGGCCGGCACGGTCAGGCGGTTGCCGACGAGGCGCACACTCGCCCAGCCGGGCCGGGGTGAGGCGATCGCGCGCACCGGGACGCCGTCGTCGAGGATCAGGCGGATGTCGTGGTCGTAGCCGATCGCGCCGAGGGCGTTGGCCAGGGTCGGGTCGACATCGCCGTCGGTCTCCGCCGCGGAGGCGAGGGCGAGGCGCATCAGTTCGGCGAGTGTGTCGCTCACGAGGGCACCGACCGGGAAGAGCGGGGCCTTCGTCAGGATCTCGGAGTCCGGGCGGAACCGGCTCGAGGCGAGTTCCACGCGCTCGAGCACGGCGTCGGCGATCCGGCGGGCCTCCGGGAGGAGCGCGGGGTCGGTCACGACGAGGCGGGCGCTCGTGCTCCAGAGACTCCAGTCGTCGGTCGCGACGGTCGCGACGGCGGCCATCAGGACCCGCTCGTCTTGGCGTGCACCTTGGTTCCGCTGCCCGAGGACACACTCGGCGCAGCGGGCGCCGCGGGGGCGGCGGTCGCCTGGGTCGTCGTGCTCCCGGACGTCGTGCCCGAGTCGCCCGAGGTCGTCGTGGTCGTCGTGGTCGCGGAGGCGTCCTGCGTGGCGAGCGAGTCGGCCCAGTCGTGCAGGCCGAGCGCAGAGGCTGCGACGACGGCGAGGAGTCCGATCGTGCCGGTCACGATCCGGCTGAGCTTCTTACCGCGTTCGTGAGCATTCATCTCCGTGCCACCCTTCATTCGTTGACACTAACTACGGTGCCAGCGGACTCTATGGGTTTCCTATGCAGCCACCTTGAGGGAACAGGGTGTTAGGGAGAGGCGCACTGCGGAGGCTCACAGGTCCACGCGCAGGCAGACAAAACGGGCCGCCACCCGAAGGTGACGGCCCGTTTCGTTGAAGTTCAGCTTCAGAAGTGCGCGATATCGACGCGGCTTCCGGTTTCGTGCCTGACTAGCGACGCAGTCCGAGACGCTCGATGAGCGAGCGGTAGCGGGCGATGTCGATGTCGGACAGGTAGCCGAGCAGACGGCGACGCTGACCAACCATGAGAAGCAGGCCACGACGGGAGTGGTGGTCGTGCTTGTGCTCTTTCAGGTGCTCCGTGAGGTCGAGGATGCGCTGCGTGAGCATGGCAATCTGTACTTCGGGGGACCCGGTGTCGCCTGGGTGGGTAGCGTACTTTTCGATGATCGCCTTCTTAGCATTAGCTTCGAGTGCCATAGATGGGATCCCCTTTCTCTCACTGCGCGGTGCCCGTGGGCCGAATGCCTGGGCTCTCTTGTTCCGCGGCCGTTGGACGGCAACCTAGAGAGCTTAGCAGAATTCAGAGCACGCTGAACCGGTCGGTCAACGGTCCACGCCCCGTGCCGGCGAGAAGCAGCTCCGGGCCCTTGCCTCCGCGCACGGCGAGGTCGCCGAGCAGGTGCACGGCGATCGACACCGCGGACTCCGGCACCGTCGGCGGAATGCCGAGGCTCGCGGCGAGGTCGCAGCCGTGCACGGCGAGTTCGAACACGCGCGTGGGCAGGTAGTCGGCCAGCAACATCCCGCCGAAGGGCGTCAGCACGAACTCGTCGCCGGTCGCGCGGTCGACCTCGGCGAGCACGCGTCCGACGATGCCGGCGACGGATACCGCGGGCTCGGCCCCGAGGGCCCGTCCGGCCGCCCTGCCGCGCTCCGCGACCGCGGCAGGATCGCCGGCCCCGACGCCGATCACGCCGTAGTAGTCGACAGCGCTCCCGATCTCGACCTCCGGCGGGTGCTCCGGGTCGACGGACACCTCGCGCCCGGCCGCAAGATAACTCTCCACGGTGAGGAGCGAGCGACTGGTATGGCCGACGAGGTCGCGCACGGTCCACTCCCCGAGCGCGACCCGCTCCCACTGGTCCGTGATCGTCGCGGTGGTTCCGGCGAACCAGCCCGCGGCATCCCGGTAGGCGGCCCGGCTTTCATTCCAACTGGTCATCGCGTCATTCTAGAGCGGCGGCATCCGCTAGAACACGTGGGCGGCGATCTCGGCGGGCGCGGCCAACAGGCCCTCGATCTCGTCGTCGAGACGCACGAGCGTGAGCGAAGCCCCGGCCATGTCGAGGGAGGTGCAGTACTCCCCCACGTAGCTGCGCCCGACCATGATGCCGCGGCGGGTCAGTTCGTCGTGCGCGTGCCCGTAGAGGATGTAGAGCTCGCTGATCGGGGTGCCGCCGAGCCCGTTGATCATGAGAGCGACGCGGTCGCCCGCGACGAAGGGCAGGTCGTTCACGACGGCCTCAAGCATCTCGTCGGTCATCTCGTCAGCGGTCGTGAGCTTGGCCCGCCGGCGGCCGGGTTCGCCGTGGATTCCGACGCCCACCTCGATCTCGTCCTCGCCGAGCTCGAAGAGCGGTGACCCCTTCGCGGGCGGGGTGCAGGAAGTGAGGGCGATGCCCATCGTGCGGGTGACGCTGTCGACCTTCTCGCCGATCCGGACGAGCTCGTCGAGGGAGGCGCCGGCCTCGGAGGCCGCTCCAACGGCCTTCATCACGAAGAAGTTGCCCGCGACGCCGCGACGACCGACCGTCCAGGTCGAGTCCTGCACGGCGACGTCGTCGTCGATGAACAGGGTCTTGACGTTGATGCCGTCGGACGCGGCCATCTCCTGGGCCATTTCGAACGCCATCCGGTCGCCGGTGTAGTTGTTCACGAGCAGCAGCACGCCCTTGGGCGAGGCCATCAGCTTGGTGGTTTCGTAGACGTAGTCCATCGGCGGGGCGGCGAACACGTCGCCGGGGCAGGCCGCGTCGAGCATCCCCCGGCCGACGGTCATCACGTGGGCGGGTTCGTGCCCGGAACCGGAGCCCTGGATGATCGACACCTTGTTCGGGTTCGGGCCGCCCGCGCGCATGATCAGGTTGTACTTCGGCTCGTAGCGGAGGGTGTCCGGGTTGGCGAGGGCGATGCCCTTGAGCATGTCCGGCACGTACATTTTCGGGTCGTTGACGAATTTCTTCATGTGTCCATCTCCTTCGTGGGTGGTCCGGAACGTGCAGCAGATCGTGCGGAATAGCGTGCGGAAGGTCGTGTGGATCAGAGGTCGTCGCGCGCGGCCCATTCCCGGCTGAGCCGTTCGAAGATCACGGCGACGGCGACGGCCCCCGGGTCTGGGGAACCGATGCTGCGTTCCCCCGTGTAGCTCGCCCGGCCGCGGCGGGCCTGCAGGAAGCTCGTCGCGTCCGCGCGTTCCCGCGCGACGACGGCGGCACGGGCCAGCGCAACCGTGCCGGCACTCCCGGCGTGGATTTCGGCCTCGAAGGCATCCGTTGCCGGGACGAGGGCGTCGAGGAGGGTCTTGTCGCCGAGATCGGACTTGCCCCGCGCTTTGATGCCCTCTGTCGCTGCCCGGAGCATGGCGACGACGTCGTCGCCGTCGAGGTCGGTCTTGCCTGCGACGGCCGCCGATGCCCGCAGGAACGCGGTGCCCCAGAGCGGGCCGGAGGTTCCGCCGATCCGTCCGGAGATGACGAGGGCGATCTTCTTCAGGAAGTCGGCGGGGGAACTGCGGTCGAATTCCGGCCAGTCGGCGAGGACGATCTCGAAGCCGCGGGCGAGGGAGAACCCGAAGTCGCCGTCGCCGACGACGGCGTCGAGGTCGCCGAACTCGCGTTCGTTGTCGACCGCGGTCTGGGCGATGCTGTGCACGACGAATTCGGTGTCGTCGAGACTGCTGTGGGTCATGGGGTCTCCGGTTCCGGGGAGGTCGGTCCTGGTGTGATCGGTCCTGGTGCGGCCAGGATGGCGGTGAGATCGGTCAGTTCGACGGTGCGGCCGACGTCGAGGCGCAGCGGGTCCTTCAGGGTGATCGCGGTGGGGCCGCCGGGGTCGCCGAGCGAGGTGACGACGAGGGAGGCGCCGGTGAAGTCCTCGGCCGCCGTGTAGCCGCTGACGGTGATGAGCGTGCGGAGACCCGCGGCGAGCGCCGCCTGGAGGCCGTTGGCGCTGTCCTCGATGACGAGGGCCTCGGCTGCCGGGACACCGAGTTCGCGGAGGGCGAGGAGGTAGATGTCGGGGGCTGGTTTCTTGGCCGCGACGATGTCCCCCGCGAAGACCCGGAAGTGCGCGGCGAGGTCGGGTCCGACCGCCTCGGTGAGCACGGCGCGGACGGATGCCTCAGCCGACGTGGATGCGACGGCGAGCGTCCAGCCTGCCGCGTCCGCGTCCGCCGTGATCCGTCTGATGCCGGGGCGGCCGGGGAGTGCGCCGCGCGCCACGGCGTCGGTGTAGATCGCGGTCTTCCGTCGATGCCAGCGCGCGACGGCCTCGTCGAGGGCGCCCGGATCGTCCGGAAGGCCGATGACGGCGGCGACCGCGGGCGTCACGGCGCTCCGCATCCGCTCCTTGCCGCCACCGATCTTGACCTTGACGGCGTAGTCGGAATCGCTCCACCGTACAGGGACGGCGAATTCCCGGAAGGTCTGGTTGAACGCCGGCAGGTGGCCGTCGCGCTCGGTGTCGGCGAGGACGCCGTCGCAGTCGAAGATGAGGGCCGGCATCCGTCAGGCCTTCCCTGCGCTGCCGAATTGCTCGGCGAGTCCACGGGTCAGCGCGACGATGTCGGAACGAACCTGCCCGAACAAGGACGGCGGGTCCCACTTGTCGCGCGCCTCCGCGTCTTTGAGATAGGCGAGGCTCGACTGCATGAAGGTGATCTTGAGCGCCGTGGAAATGTTGACCTTGGCGCATCCGAGCGCGATGAGTTCGGCGAACTGGCCCGGGCTCAGGCCGCTCCCGCCGTGGAGGGCGATCGGGATCGGGTGCGCGGTGACGATGTCGCTCACCCGCCGGAAGTCGAGGACAGGTTCCCGGGTGTAGACGCCGTGGGCGTTGCCGATCGCGGGTGCGAAAACGTCGACGCCGGTCTCCTCGATGAAGCGCAGGGAGATCTCGAGGGACTGCCTCGCGGATGCCGTGTCCGAGCCGATGCCGTCCTCGACCCCGGTGATCGACTCGATCTCACCCTCGACGTGCGCACCGAAGGTGCGGGCCTCCGCGACGACCTCGATGGTCTGCCGCTGATTTTCCGCGACCGGGAGCCGGGACGCGTCGAAGAGCACCGAGTTCCAGCCGCACTCGAGGCATTCGGTGATGACCGCCCGGTCGGGGCAGTGGTCGAGGTGCAGCACCACCGGCACGTCGATGCCGGCGGTCATCGATTCCCACATGCTGAAGAGCACACGCGACCCGATCGACTTCACGGTCTTGACCGAGGTCTGCACGATCACCGGTGACCGCGCCTCGACCGCCCCGGCCAGGACGGCCTCCATCGTGAGGTCGTTCACGATGTTGATCGCCGGCACGCCGTAGCGTTCCGCGAACGCGCGGTCGACGACCGATTTCAGGGTGGACACCGACATTCCAGGCCTCCTCGCCGGAGTGGGGCCGGTGTCCGGGCCCGGGTGTCACCGGGTCGCCGTCAGCCGGATGCCGACATCGTAGGCTGCAACCCCGGCCCCGACAATGGCCTCTGCTCTCAGGCCTCACGGCCGGAGGAGGTGGATCCTGTCCCTGGGTCAGCCGTCGCGCTGGACGCGGGCAGCGGCCGACGTGCCGCCGGCACCGGACTTTCCGCGGAAGAATCGGCGCGGCGGCGGGCTCGGGGCGACGGGGTGGTCCCAGACGCGCACGATCGACCACGCGACGGCGACGAGCGGCACCGCGAGCACCGCGCCGGCGATGCCGCCGAGCACGGTGCCCGCCGTGAGGGCGACGAGGATCACGAGGGGGTGCAGCTTGAGTGCGCCGGCCATAACGATCGGGTTCAGCAGGTCGCCTTCGAGCTGGTTGACCACGACGACGATGACCACGACGATGAGAGCGACGATCGGCCCGTTGAAGACGAGGGCGACGAGCGCGGCGAGGATCCCGGCGATCGTCGCGCCGATCAAGGGGATGAATGCCGTGAGGAAGACGATCGCCGCGAGCGGCAGGGCGAGCGGCACCTGCAGGATGGCCAGGCTCGCGCCGATGACGACGCCGTCGAAGAGCGCGATGGTCGCGGTCCCGCGCACGTATTGTCCGAGGACCGTCGGTGCGGTCGTGCCGATGCGGCGCGCGCGCGCGAGGGCGGAGCCGCGCAACGGCGTCAGGAAGAAGGCCCAGATCGACGCGGCGTCCTTGAGGAAGAAGAACAGGATGACGACGACGAGGGCGGCTCCGGTGAGCACCTCGGCCGCGGCGGACACCCCGGCGAGTGCGCCGCTGCCGAACTCGGCACTCGTCACGAAGCCGATCACGGCGTTCCTGGCGGCCTCGAATTGGGTGGCATCGAGCGACAGCGGGCCGGTCGTCAGGTAGCCCTGCAACTGGTCGAGGCCGTCGGAGGCCGCGGTGACGAGCTCGGACCACTGGTTGCGCACGGCGAAGACGATCAGGGTCACGATGCCCCCGAGCACGACGACCCCGCCGAGCAGGGTGAGCCAGGTCGCCAGCGTTCGTGGAACTCCACGGGCGCGCAGCCAGCGCACGAGTGGGCTGAGCGCCGCCGCCAGGATGAGTGCGACGAGCGTGGGGATCACGACGAGTTTGAGCTGCACGAGGGCGAACACCACGCCGATTCCCAGCACGATCACGACGATCAGCTGGGCGCTGCGGATGCTCAGCCACCCCAGCCGGTCGACGAGCAGCGACTTCAGGGTGCTGTCCCTGGCGCCAGAGTGCTCGGACCCGGCGGACTCAGCCGGAGTCTGCCGTGGTGTCTGCCGTTGTGCCTGCTGAGGGGTTCGCTCGGGCTTCGCTCGCATGCGTCCCATGGTAGGCCGGGTCGGGCCGCCGTCCCCGAACCTCACCAATTCGACGGAGTTTTTGAGTTTCACACCTGTGGGAGGCACATTTTCGGGGTGTTCAGCCCACAATCTCCGTCGAATTCGTCAGGGCGAAACGCTCAAGGACCTCGCCGATTCGGCCTCGGCACCCGCCGCAGCCGGTTCCGGCGCGGGTGGCCGAGCCGATGCAGGCGACGTCGGTGTTTCCGGCCGCCGCTGACGCGGTGATCGCGCCGACCGTGACCCCGTTGCACCAGCAGACCGTCGCGTCGAGGGCGAAGGCGTCGCCGCCGCCCGCCGGGTCGACGTCGGGGCCGTCGTAGCGCAGCAGCAGCGAACGGTCGGCGGGCAGTTCGCTGCCGCGCTCGAAAAGCAGGGTGAGTTCGGCACCGGTGCGCGGCATCCCGACGCAGATGAAGCCGGTGAGGATGCCGCCGCGCGTGACCATCTTCACGTAGCGGCCGTGCTCGGGGTCTGACCACTGCGACACGCCCAGGCGCGGCGCGGTCGCGCCCGGTGCCGCCGCGCAGTCCCTGCCGTGAACGGGCTCGGCGGCCCCGTGGCCGTCGTCCGGGTGCGCAGGGTCGATGTCCCAGGGGTCAGCGCTCGTGTCGCCGGCGGCGACGACGTCGATGCCCTCCGCCTTGAGCATGACGACGCCGTGCGCCTGCACGGCGAGCGCCGGCCCGAAATCGGCGGGAGCAGCCACATCGGCGGCGGCAGTCGCAGGAGAAGTGACTGCCCCAGCCCGGGCATCGTGCTCGATTTCCGCGGCGAAGCGGGCGGCGAGCCAGTCGGCCTGGCGCCAGCCGGGTCCGATCAGGCCGGTGGGCCCTCCGGCAGGCGTGGCCGTGGAGGCGCCGGGGGCCGGCCGGGGGGCGACGTGCGCACAGTCGCCGATCGCGAAGACGGCGGGGTCCGTCCAGCTCCGCAGGGACTCGTCGACGAGGATGCCCGTCGACACGCTGAGGCCGGCGAGGCCGGCGAGTTCGGTGCGGGCGCCGATGCCGCAGCTGAGCACGAGCAGGTCCCCGGGGATCTGCTTGCCGTCGGCGCAGATGAGTGCGTCGAAGCGGTCGTGGCCGTCGGCGTCGACGGTGAAGAGAATGCTCTCGGCCCTGGCGTGGCTGACCATGGTGACGCCGGCCCTGCGGGCGCTGCGGGCGAGCACCGTTCCGCCGCCACGGTCGAGATTGCGGTTCAGCGGGATGTCGGCGTGGTAGACGACGCAGACGTCGCTCCCGGCCTGGGCCGCGGCGAGCGCGAACTCCATGCCGAGCACCCCGGCGCCGAGCACGACGATCCGGCCTCCGGAGCGGACGGTCTCGAGCACCGTCGCCGCGTCGTCGAGGTCGCGGAGCGCGGTGACCCCGCGCGGCAACGGCGCGTCGGCGGTGTCGAGTGCACCGGCATCCGTCGGCGGGCGCATCAGGGTGCGGCGCAGCCGGGTCACCCCGTCGAGGGTCGGGACGTTGGCCCGGGCACCGGTCGCAAGCACGAGCCGGTCGTAGCCGAGGTCCGTGCCGTCGCCGAGGGTCACCGTGCGTCGCACCCGGTTGATCCGGGTGACGATCTCGCCGGTGCGGATGTCGACGCCCGCCGCCCTGGCCGCGTCGGTGTCCGTCACCTCGAGGGTGTCCCGGTCGGAGCGGCCGACGGCGTAGTCGGCAATGAGCACCCGGTTGTAGGCGTCCGCCGACTCCGCTCCGACGACGGTCAGGGTGGCGAGGCCGGCCCGCACGACCGGGAGCAGCTCCTCGACGAGGCGGGCCCCGACCGGGCCGTAGCCGACGAGGACGATCCGGCTCGGCGCCGGGGAAGCGGGAACGGCAGCGGGAACGGCAGCGGGAACGCTCCCGACGGGTGCTGCGGGGATCGGCTCAGGCATGGGCATCCGTTCGAATCGACGGGACGGAAACGGGACCGGCAGGCCCGGACCCCGGTGTCCGCACGAGCGCGCGCACCCGCACGGTCGTGCGCTTGAATTCCGGCATGCCCGAGACGGGGTCGGTGGCCCCGAGGGTGAGCAGGTTCGCGCGCTGGGCACCGGGGAAATGGAACGGCAGGAACACGGTGTCTGGGCGGATGCCGCCGGTCACCTCGGCGACACAGGTCACGGTTCCCTGCATGTTGCCGACCTCGACCTCGCCACCGTCGACGAGACCGAGTCGGGCCGCGGTCGCCGGGTGCACCTGGAGCCTGGCCTGAGGCTGGGCCTGGTGCAGCTCGGGGACCCGGCGGGTCTGGGCCCCCGACTGGTAGTGCTCGAGGAGCCGGCCGGTGATGAGCGTGACCGTACCGTCCCGTTGGGCCGGCGCATCCGTCACCCTCGCGTGCACGGCGACGATGCGCGCGCGGCCGTCTGCGTGCGCAAAACGGTCGAGGAAGAGCCGCGGGGTTCCGGTCGACCCGACCGGGTACGGCCAGTATGCGGCCTCCCCCGTGTCGAGCAGCCCGTAGCTCAGTCCGGAATAGTCGGCCAGGCCGCCCGCGCTCGCGAGGCAGAGCTCGTCGAACACCTCGGCCGGGTCGGCGCTGAAGGTGCCGGCGGAGCCGAGCCGGCGCGCGAGTTCCTGGAAGATCCAGAGTTCGCTCCGCACCCCGTCCGGCGCGCCGATCGCGGTACGGCGGCGGATGACCCTGCCCTCGAGCGAGGTCATCGTGCCGTCCTCCTCCGCCCACTGGGTGACCGGCAGCACGACGTCGGCGAAGCGCGCGGTCTCGGAGAAGAAGAAGTCGCAGACCACGAGGAAATCGAGAGCCTCGAGGCCGGCACGCACCCGGTTGGAGTCCGGGGCGGACACGACGACGTTCGAGCCGTGCACGAGCAGGCAGCGGACGCCGCCGGACACGCCGAGCGAGTCGAGCAGCTCGATCGCGGGCACGCCGGCCCCCGGCAGGCTCTCGGGCGTGACGCCCCAGACGCCGGCGACGTGGGCGCGGGCGGCCGGGTCGGTGATCTTGCGGTAGCCGGGGAGCTGGTCGCACTTCTGGCCGTGCTCGCGACCGCCCTGGCCGTTGCCCTGCCCGGTCAGGGTTCCATAGCCGGAATGGCGGGTGCCGACGAGGCCGAGCACGAGGGCGAGGTTGATCGCGGCGGTCGCGGTGTCCGTGCCGTCGACGTGCTGCTCGACGCCGCGCCCGGTGAGGATGTATGTGCCCGATCCGGCCGCGAGCCGGCGGGCGAGCTCGCGCAGCTGCGGCACCGGAACGCCGGTGAGCTGCTGCACCCGTTCGGGCCACCACCGGGAGACGCTGCGGCGGAGGGCCTCGAAGCCGACCGTGCGCCGTTCGAGGTAGTCGGTATCGATGAGGCGTTCGGTGATGACGATGTTGGTCAGGCCGAGCAGGAGCACGAGGTCGCTGCCGGGCGTCGGCTGGACGTGCATGCCACCGCCGTCCTCGGTGAGGCGCGCGGTCGCCGAGCGACGCGGGTCGACGACGATCAGGCCGCCGGCGCTCCGGGCGCCCTCGAGATGACCGATGAACGGCGGCATGGTCTGCGCGACGTTGGAGCCGAGGATGAGGATGGTGTCCGCCGCGTCGAGGTCCTCGACCGGGAACGGCAATCCCCGGTCTACGCCGAAGGCACGGTTGCCCGCTGCCGCGGCCGAGGACATGCAGAACCGGCCGTTGTAGTCGATCCGGGAAGAGCCGAGCGCGACCCGGGTGAACTTGCCCAGCTGGTAGGCCTTCTCGTTGGTCAGCCCGCCGCCGCCGAACACCCCGACCGAGTCGGCGCCGTGCCGCGCCCGGCTCCCGGCGAGCCGCTCGGCCACGAGGTCGAGCGCCTCCGCCCAGCTCGCCGGGGCGAAGCCGCCGTCCGGTTGCCGGAGCATCGGGGTCAGGATCCGTTCCGGGGATGTGAGCAGTTCCGCGGAGGTCCAGCCCTTCTTGCACAGGCCGCCCCGGTTGGTGGGGAACGCCCGGCCGGCGACGGTCAGACCGGGCCGCGCCGCGGTATCCGTGCCAGCACCGGCACCACCCGACTGCATGCCGATCTCGGCATACGTCGGTGTCAGGGTCATCGCGCACTGCAGCGCACAGTATGGGCAGTGCGTGTCGACGCCCGGGCGGGCGGCGGATGCGAGGGGTGCGGTCACGGGGTCTCCTGTTGCTGGTGGCGTCGGTGATGGCGCGGGAACGGGCGCGCGCTAGATGCGCTGCCCGGCCACGGAGGAGCCGCGGCGGAGGTAGAAGAACGCGGTGACGGCCATCATCACGAGGTAGGCGCCGATGAAACCGTAGATCGCGCCGGTGTAGCTGCCGGTCGCGATCTTCGAGTTGCCGAGGACCTGGGGAATGATGAATCCGCCGTATGCGCCGATCGCGGAGATGAGGCCGAGGGCTGCTGCGGTCTTCCGCTGGGTGCTCACGTCGCCCGAGTTGGTGTGGGCGTCGCTGACGCCGCTGCGGGCGGCGAAGACGCTCGGGATCATCCGGTACGTCGACCCGTTGCCGACACCGGTCGCGACGAAGATGAGCAGGAAGCTCGCGAGGAACAGCCAGAAGTTGCCGAGGGAGAGCACCGCGATCACGAGCAGCGCGCCGAGGGCCATCACGCCGAAGGCCGCGATCGTGACGCGGGCTCCGCCGAAACGGTCGGCGAGCTTGCCGCCGGCCGGGCGGGCGAGGGAACCGACGAGGGCGCCGAGGAAGGCGAGGGAGATCGACGCGGCCATGATGTGGAAGGTCGAGTATGCCGGGAACTGGTCGGCGATGAGCTTCGGGAAGACGCTCGCGAAGCCGATGAAGGAGCCGAAGGTGCCGATGTAGAGCAGGGCGAGGATCCAGAGGTGCGGTTCGCGGAGCGCGGCGAGCGAACCGGCGAAGTCGGCCTTGGCGCTCGACAGGTTGTCCATGTGCTTCCAGGCGCCCCACATCGCGACGAGGATGAACGGCACCCAGAACCAGCCGGCGAGCGAGAGGTTGAGTGTTCCGGCGGCACCGATGGTGATCACGATCGGGACGACGAGCTGGGCGACGGCGGCACCGAGGTTGCCTCCCGCCGCGTTGAGTCCGAGGGCCCAGCCCTTCTGGCTCTGCGGGTAGAAGTAGGTGATGTTGGACATCGAGCTTGCGAAGTTGCCGCCGCCGAGGCCGGCGAGAGCAGCCACGAAGAGCATCACCGGGAACGGGGTGGCCGGGTTGCCGACGCAGATCCCGAGGGCGATCGACGGGATCAGGAGCAGGCCGGCGGAGATGATGGTCCAGTTGCGGCCGCCGAAGCGGGCCACCATGAACGTGTATGGGAAGCGGAGCGTCGCACCGACGAGGCTCGGCATCGAGATGAGCCAGAAGATCTGGCCGGTGTCGAAGGTGAAGCCGGCCTTGGGCAGCTGCACGACGACGATGCTCCAGAGCTGCCAGATCACGAAGCCGAGGAATTCGGCGAAGATCGACCACTTCAGGTTGCGGGAGGCGATGGCCTTGCCGCCGTCGTTCCACTGGGTGGTGTCTTCGGCGTTCCAGTTGTCGATCCATCGGCCGGGGCGGTGGACGAGGCTCGGGCCGGTGCGGAGACCGGTTGTGGGGGTATCGACTGCAGTCATGGTGTTCTCCTCGGGAGGGGTGTGCAGGGGACGGACAGGGGAAGATCGGGGAAAGAGTCAGGGGAAACGTCGGGGGAAACGTCAGGCGGCTTCGGAGAGGTGCACATGCACCTCGCCGTCCTCGACCCTGACCGGATAGGTGCGCAGCGAGTACTCGGCGGTGGTGAAGCATTCGCCGGTCTCGAGGTCGTAGACCTGCTTGTGCAGGGGCGAGGCGATGGTGAACCGGTCACCGCGCGAGCCGACGATGCCGCGGCTCATCACGAACGACCCGGTTGCGGGGTCACGGTTGTCGACGGCGTAGAGGCCGCCGTTCGGAAGCAGCAGGATGGCGAGCTGCTCATCGCCGACGAGGGCGGCTTCGCCCCAGAGCGGCTCGAGTTCGTCGAGGGAACAGACGCGGATCCAGGTGCCGGGGTGGTTCACGAGTGATCCCGCTTTCTGTGAGGTATGCCTGCCGGGTGGGCGATTCCCTCACGCTAAATCGGCCACGTTTCGCGGGTCCGCGCCGGACGCGTCGAATGCGTAAAGAAGTCCTCACCCTCCCCGGGCGGGCCGGTGAGGTCCCGGTCACACCTTGTTACATGGGCGCAACCGAGGGGAAACGCGGCCCTTTTAGGCTGGCAGCACCACCTACGGAAGGCTCCGCCATGGACAACGTCACGTTCGACGCCGCTCAGGCTCACTCAGGGCCGTCCGGCGCCCCCCGACGCGTCCTCGTCATCGGCGGCGGCCCCGCCGCACACCGGTTCACCGAGGCCATGCAGGCCAGGTCCACCCCGGGTCATGGCCGCGAACTCCTCGTCCTCGGCGATGAGGACCACCTGCCGTACGACCGGGTCGCCCTGTCCCGCCGCCTCGTCGACTCCGAGGACCTCACCCTCGGCGACCGGGCACTCTGGGAGACCCCCGGCGTCACCTACCGTGGCGGCAGCCGGGTAGACAGCGTCGACACCGCCGGCCGCACGGTCACCCTCGCCGATGGCGAGACCCTCTCCTACGACGAGCTCGTGTTCGCGACGGGATCGTCCGCCACCGTGCCGCCCATTCCCGGCGCCGAAGCCGGCCACGTCTATCGCACCATCGAGGACGTCGACTTCCTCGTCGCAGAGGTCGCCCATCTCCGCGAGCGGCTCGGCCGGCCCGCGAACGTCGTCGTCGTCGGCGGCGGCCTTCTCGGCCTCGAGGCCGCGGGCGGCCTGCAGCGCCTCGGCGGGCTCGCCACGATCGTGCACTCCGGCCGCTGGCTGATGAGCGCCCAGCTCGACGAGGGAGCAGGGCAGGCGCTCGGCCGGCTGATCGAGGCCCAGGGCATCACCCTCGCCCTCGGCAACCGGCCCACCGAGGTGCTCACCTCCCCGACCGGCCGCGTCCTCGGCGTCACACTCACCAACGGCACCCAGCTGCACGCCGACCTCGTCGTGTTCTCGATCGGCATCACGCCGCGCGACGAACTCGCCCGCGCGGCGGGACTCGAGCTCGGCCCGCGCGGCGGCATCGAGATCACGGATGCCTGCGGCACGTCGATCCCGCACATCTGGGCCATCGGGGAGGTCGCGAGCGTCAACGGCAGCTGCGTCGGCCTCGTCGCCCCGGCGAACGCGATGGCCGAGGTCGTCGCCGACCGGCTGCACGGCGGCGCCGCCGTCTTCCCCGGCATCGACGACGCCACCAAGCTCAAGCTCTCCGGGGTCGAGGTCGCGAGCTTCGGAGACGCCCTCGCCGCCGCGGAACACTCCCTCGAGGTCGTCTACGCCGACCCGGCCAGGGGCCTGTACCAGAAGATCGTCGTCACGGGAGACGCGAAGACCCTCCTCGGCGGCATCTTCGTCGGCGACGCCTCGCCATACACGGCGCTCCGGCCCCTGCTCGGCCGCGAGCTCGGCGCCGAACCGAGCGCCTACCTCTCCGCGGCCGGCGCCGAGCCGCCGGCGAACACCGACCTGCCGGACGACGTGCAGCTCTGTTCCTGCAACAACGTCTCGGTCGGCGCTGTGCGCTCCGCCATCCGCGGCGACGAGCACACCGAGGCCTGCACCGAACTCGGCCCGCTCAAGGCGTGCACCCGCGCGGGCACCCAGTGCGGCTCGTGCGTTCCCCTCGTCAAGAAGATCCTCGAGACGGAACTGACCCGGGCAGGCATCGCCGTCTCGCACGCCTTCTGCGAGCACATCGCGCTCAGCCGGAGCGAGCTCTTCGAATCCGTCCGCATCCTGCAGCTCACCCACTTCGACGAGATCATGGGCCGGTTCGGCAGCGGACTCGGCTGCGACATCTGCAAGCCCGTGATCGCCTCGATCCTCGCGACGCAGACCTCGGGGTACATCCTCGACGGCGGCCGCGGCGCCCTGCAGGACACCAACGACCGCGCCCTCGCCAACATGCAGAAGGACGGCACGTACTCGGTCGTGCCCCGGATCCCGGGCGGGGAGATCACGCCGGCCAAGCTCAAGGTCATCGCCGAGGTCGCCGCCGACTTCAACCTCTATACCAAGATCACCGGCGGCCAACGCATCGACCTGTTCGGCGCCCGCCTGGAACAGCTTCCCGACATCTGGAAGATCCTCGTCGAGGCCGGGTTCGAGTCCGGCCAGGCATACGGCAAGTCCCTCCGCACGGTCAAGAGCTGCGTCGGGTCGACCTGGTGCCGCTTCGGCGTGCAGGACTCCGTCGCGATGGCGATCAACCTCGAGCTGCGCTACCGGGGACTCCGCGCACCGCACAAGTTCAAGCTCGGCGTCTCCGGCTGCGCCCGCGAGTGCGCGGAGGCGCGCAGCAAGGACGTCGGCATCATCGCGACCGACCAGGGCTGGAACCTCTATGTCGGCGGTAACGGCGGCTTCCAGCCCGCCCACGCGCAGCTCCTCGCCCAGGACCTCGACGACGAGACCCTGATCAAGTACATCGACCGGTACCTGATGTACTACATCCGCACCGGCGACCGGCTGCAACGCACCGCCCGCTGGCAGGAAGACCTCGAGGGCGGGCTCGACCACGTGCGCGACGTCGTCTGCAACGACTCCCTCGGTATCGCCGAGGAGCTCGAGGCCGCCATGCTCGCCCACGTCGGCCACTACGAAGACGAATGGGCCGCGACCCTCAAGGATCCGGAGCGCCTGCGCCGGTTCCGCTCCTTCGTCAACGCCCCCGGAACCGCGGACCCCGCGCTCATGCAGGTCATCGAACGCGACCAGCCCCGGCCGGCGCGGCCTGCGGAGCGCGAGGCCGTGCTGCTCTCCGGTCCGAGCATCCCGGTCCGGCCCCGTGACACCACTGCCGCCGACACCGGTACCGCCATCACCACCGAACGCGCCATCGAACTGCGACAGGGAGTGTGAACCATGGACATCAGCCTCGACCTGGCCGGCCGCCGGGTCCTCGTCTTCGGAGGTGCCCTCGCGGCCAGGCGGGTGCTCGCCCGGTTCCTGGCCGCAGAGGCGATCGTCTACCTCGCCTCTGTCACCGTCGACGGGCATCCGCCGGAACGGCCGCACCCGCAGGTGCGCCCCGTCGAATACCCGCATTTCCCGCACGGCTGGCGTGACCTCGTCTCGGCGGTCGACCTGGTCGTGCTCGTCGAGGTCTCCGAGTCCACCGAGCGCATCATCGTCGATGCCTGCGCCGCGCAGCGCGTCTGGCTCAGTCGCGAACCCGCGGCGTCCGTCGCCCCGCTCGGCCGGGTGACCCGCACTCCGGCGATGCCACCGCTTCGCGAAACGATGACCTTCATGCCCGCGATGTTACTCCGCCGAGTCC
>NZ_JASJXJ010000055.1:0-21728 GCF_035018685.1 Cryobacterium sp. RTC2.1 | reverse complement strand
GGGCAGCCGCGCGGCCCGGTCTCCATCCACTGCAGTGAGGAACAACGATGTTCAGATTCATCCTCAGACGATTGCTCTCTGGCATCGTTCTGCTCTTCGTGATCTCCACGATCGCGTATTCCCTTCTCTACGTCGGCGGCGGTGACATCGCCCGCCGCATCCTCGGCCAGATGGCCACCGAGGAGGGTGTCGCCCAGAAGACCGCGGCCCTCGGGCTCGACCGCCCCCTCGCCGTGCAATACGTCGACTGGCTCAGCCACGCGGTCCGCGGCGACCTGGGCACGTCCTGGTTCACCGGCCAGCTCGTCACGGTCGGCATCACCTCCCGGGTCGGCGTCACCCTCTCTCTCGTGATCGGCGCCATCCTCGTCACCGCGATCGTCGCCGTTGTGCTCGGCGTCTGGGCGGCGGTGCACGGCGGCTGGGCCGACAAGGTCGTCCAGGCCGTCTCCATCCTCGGCTTCGCGATTCCCGGCTTTCTCGTGGCCCTCGGCCTCGTCACTCTCTTCGCGCTCAACCTCAAGTGGTTCAAGCCCACCGGGTATGTGCCCCTGACCGAATCGCCGAGCGGATGGCTCGCAACGGTCACCCTGCCCATCATCGCCCTCGCGATCGGCAGCATCGCCGGCGTCGCCCAGCAGGTGCGGGGCTCGGTAACGGATGCCCTCCGCCAGGACTACGTGCGCACCCTGCGCAGCCGGGGCCTTTCCTTCAATCGGGTCGTCTACAAGCACGTGCTGCGGAATGCCGGGGGACCGGCGCTCGCCGTGCTCGCGGTGCAGTTCGTCGGACTGCTCGGCGGCGCCGTCATCGTGGAACAGATCTTCGCGATCCCGGGCCTCGGCCAGGTCGCGGTCACCGCGACCACCCAGGGCGACATCCCGATGGTGATGGGTCTGGTCGTCGCGACCGCCATCATCGTCGTCGTCGTCGTCAACCCGCTCATCAACCTGCTCCAGGGCTGGCTGAACCCGAAGGTGCGTCTCTCATGATCGATCTCACTCCCACGGCCCTCGCGCCCGTCGCCCCCCGCAGCTCGCGCCGCTCCCTGTTCGTGCGCCTGCTCAGGAACCCGATCGGCGTCGTCTCGATCTTCTTCCTCGTCGTGGTCGCGCTGAGCGCGATCTTCGCGCCGATCATCGCCACCGCGGATCCCAACCTCGCGACCATCGCCAAGGTGCTCTCACCTGCCGAGCCGGGACATCCGCTCGGCTTCGACAGCGCCGGACGCGACGTCTTCTCGCGCCTCGTCTTCGCCGGCCGGTTCAGCCTCGCCGGTGCCCTGCTCGCCCTCGTCATCGCCCTGATCATCGGCGTGACCGGCGGTCTCATCGCCGGGTACTACGGCAAGTGGTTCGACGCGGTCTCCTCCTGGCTCACCGGCCTGTTGATGGCGCTGCCCGGCATCGTCGTGCTCCTCGCGGCGCGCGCCGTGCTCGGCCCGTCGATGTGGCTCTCGATGGCCATCTTCGGCGTGCTGCTCTCGCCGGCGTTCTTCCGGCTGGTCTACGCCTCGGTCACCGCGGTACGGAACGAGCTCTACGTCGACGCCGCCCGCGTTGCGGGGCTCGGTGACGCCCGCATCATCGGCCGGCACATCCTCACGGTCGTGCGGGCCCCCGTCATCATCCAGTCGGCCATGGTGCTCGGCATCGCGATCGCGATCCAGGCCGGACTCGACTTCCTCGGTCTCGGCGACCAGTCGATCCCGACCTGGGGCACCATGCTCAACGACGGCTTCGCCAAGATCTACAAGGCGCCGCTCCTGATCCTCTGGCCGAGCCTCGTGATCGCGATCGTCTGTGTCGCGCTCACCCTGCTCGCCAACGCGATGCGCGACGAACTCGAGCGCAGCGGCAAGGCCAAGCGTCGGAACGCGAAGAAGACCGTCGCGAGCGTCGACGTCTACAAGCAGCCCGTGCTCTCGCACCCCGACGACGCGGCCATCGCCGGCCGCACCGGGGACATCCTGCTCGACGTGCGCGAGCTCGCCGTCGGCTATGACCAGCCGAACGGCTCTGTGAAGGTCGTCGTCTCCGACGTCTCGCTCACGGTCCGACGCGGCGAGGTCCACGGCCTGATCGGCGAGTCCGGGTCCGGCAAGACCCAGACCGCCTGGTCGATCCTCCGGCTGCTGCCCGACGGCGGCCGGATCACCGGTGGCGCCATCTTCTTCGAGGGCCGCGACCTCTCCACCGTCTCCGAGAAGGAGATGACGAAGATCCGCGGCAAGAAGATCGCCTACATCCCCCAGGAGCCGATGTCGAACCTGGACTCGTCATTCACGATCGGCAGCCAGCTCGTCGAACCGATGCGGGTCTGCATGGGCCTGTCGAAGAAGGCCGCCACAGCCCGCGCGCTCGACTTGCTCGCCAAGGTCGGCATCCCGAACCCGGAACGCACCTTCGCGGCGTACCCGCACGAGGTGTCCGGCGGCATGGCCCAGCGGGTGCTCATCGCCGGCGCCGTCTCCTGCGAACCCGACCTGCTCATCGCCGACGAGCCGACCACCGCGCTCGACGTCACCGTGCAGGCCGAGGTGCTCGAGCTGTTGCGCGACCTGCAGGCCGAACTCAACATGGGCGTCGTGCTCGTCACGCACAACTTCGGGGTCGTCGCCGACCTCTGCGACCGCGTCTCGGTGATGCGCGACGGCCGGGTGATCGAAACCGGCCCGGTGCGCGCCATCTTCAACCACGCCGAACACCCGTACACCCAGTCCCTGCTCGCGGCGATCCTCGAGGACGGCGAGGCCCGCGGCCCGCTGCTCGAGTTCGTCTCCGCTGCGGCCGCCGCCAGGACCGACGAAACCATTGGAGTGCAGTCATGACCGACCTTCTGCTCGACGTCAAGGATGTCGTCGTCGAATACCCGATCAAGGGCTTCCGCAAGCCGCCGTTCCGGGCTCTCAAGGGCGTGTCCCTGGACATCCGCCCCGGCGAGACCGTCGGCCTCGTCGGCGAGTCCGGCTCAGGTAAGACCACCCTCGGCCGCGCCGTGCTCGGCCTGGCCCCGGTCACCGGCGGCCAGATCCTCTACAAGGGGAAGGACATCTCCCACCTCGGCCGCCAGGGCCGCCGGGCGCTGTCGAGCGAGATCCAGGTCGTCTTCCAGGACCCGTACACCTCGCTGAATCCGTCGCTCACCATCGAGCAGATCCTCGTGGAACCGCTCACCGTGCGAAAGGTCAGCCGGGCGGATGCGTCCAAGCGCGTGCTCGACCTGCTCGACCAGGTCGGGCTGCCGAGCAATGCGGCCGACCGCCTGCCCCGGGAATTCTCCGGCGGCCAGCGGCAGCGCATAGCGATCGCGCGCGCCCTCGCCCTCGACCCGCGGCTGATCGTCTGCGACGAGCCCGTCTCCGCGCTCGACCTCTCCACGCAGGCGCGGGTGCTCGACCTCTTCCGTCAGATCCAGGAACGCACCGGCGTCGCCTACCTCTTCGTCTCGCACGACCTCGCCGTCGTGCGGCACCTCAGCCACCGCGTGGCCGTGATGCTGCACGGTGAGATCGTGGAGTGGGGCGACGGCGACCAGGTCACCAGTCGCCCGGAGCACCCGTACACCCAGCGGCTCTTCCTCGCCGCACCCGTGCCGGACCCCGACCGGCAGACGGAGCGCCGCGAGGACCGTGCGCGCCTGCTCGCCGAGCAGCGGGCCCAGGCCCTGCTGCCAGAGGCCGTCGCGTGACCGGGCCTTCGTCCGCCCCGCCGTTCGCCGGCATCCGCTTCGGAGCCGCCTACTACCACGAGTACCAGCCGAGCCCGCGGCTCGACACCGACCTCGACCTGATGCAGGCGGCCGGTTTCACGGTCATCCGCGTCGGCGAATCGGTCTGGTCGACCTGGGAACCCGAGGACGGCGTCTTCGACCTCGACTGGCTCGAGCCCGTGCTCGACGGCGCGCACAAGCGGGGCATCGGGGTCATCCTCGGCACCCCGACCTACGCGCTGCCGATGTGGCTCGCCCGGAAGCACCCCGAGATCGCCCTCGACACGGCGACGGGCACGGCGAAGTCCTGGGGGTCGCGCCAGGAGATGGACTTCACCCACCCGGCCTTCCGCTTCCACGCCGAGCGCATCATCCGCGCCATCGTGGGGCGCTACCGGGACCACCCCGCCCTGATCGGCTACCAGGTCGACAACGAGCCCGGCCTGCACCTGCTCTACAACCGCGGGGTCTTCCAGGGTTTCGTCGACCACCTGCGCGGGATCTACGGCGACGTCGAGACCCTCAACACGGAATGGGGCCTCACCTACTGGTCGCACCGGCTCTCGACCTGGGCCGACCTGTGGGTGCCGGACGGCAACTTCCAGCCGCAGTACGACCTCGCCTGGCGTCGGTACCAGGCCGGGCTCGTCACCGAGTTCATCGGCTGGGAGGCCGGCATCGTGCGTGAACTCGCGCACCCGGACCACTTCGTCACCACCTGCATCTCCTACGACCAGCACGGCGTCGAAGACGTCGAGCTGTCGGCGAACCTCGACGTGGCCTCCGGCAACGCGTACTACGAATCGCAGGACTCGCTCCTGCACCCCTCGGATGCGCCGCGTTCGACCGGCTGGATCGTCAGCGGGACCTGGGCGGTCTACAACCTCGCCGACCTGATGTTCTCCTCGAAGCAGGCACCATTCCTGGTGACCGAGACCAATGCCGGGTCGATCGGCCACTCCCCGATGAACTTCTCGCCCTACGACGGCCAGTGGCGCCAGATCGCCTGGGCGCTCGTCGCCCGCGGGGCCGAGATGATCGAGTACTGGCACTGGCACACCCTGCACTACGGCACCGAGACATACTGGGGCGGCGTGCTCCCGCACAACCAGAAGCCGGGTCGCGCCTACCGCGAGCTGGCCAGGATCGGCGCCGAATTCGGTGCCGCCGGGTCCCTCGTCGCGCAGGCGACCCGGGCCGCGACGTCGCCATCCTCTATGACTCGGACAGCAAGTTCGCGCTGTCGTCGCAGGCGCCGTTCCAGGCTCCCGGCCAGTACTTCGACGTCGACTCGTACCGGAAGATCTTCGCGTCGTTCTATCGCGGCGCCTTCGACGCGGGGCTCCAGATCCGCATGGTGCGGCCGCAGCAGCTTTTCCCGACCCGGTTCACCGCCGGGGTCGACCCGCTCGAGGGCGGGGACCCGATCGACTTCGCGGCGACCTATCCCGTTTTGATCGTGCCGGCCTTCTTCACCGCAGCGGACGCGGAGCTCGACTGGCTCGCCGAGTACGCGGCAGCGGGCGGGCACCTCGTGCTCGGGCCGCGCTCGGCATACGCCGACCGGGAGGGCCGCGCCCGCACCGAGGTGCAGCCGGCCCGGCTCGACGGCGTCGCCGGGGCCTGGTACGAGGAGTTCGCCAACCTCACAGACCCGATTCCGGTTGGCCCGGCCACCGCTGCGGCAGCGGATGCCGCGACCGGCTTTGTGCTGCGTCCCGGCTCCGCCGCCACCGAGTGGGTGGACGGTCTCACGCCGACGGGAGCTGAGTCGCTCGCCCGCTACGAGCATCCGCATTTCGGGCGTTGGCCCGCCGTGACGAGCGCGGTCAGCGGCTCCGGCCGGGTGACCGTGGTCGGCACGGTGCCGAACCAGGAGCTCGCCCGGTCACTCGCCGAATGGCTGGTCCCCGCGCCCTCGGCCGGCTGGACCGGCCTGCCGGAGAGCGTCACCGTGACGAGTTCCACGGCGGCCGACGGTTCCCGGGTGTACTTCGTGCACAACTGGTCGTGGACCCCCCAAGAGGCCCCGGCGCCCGGCCGGCTCAGCGACGTGCTTGCGGGCACCGCCCACGATGCGGGGGACCTGATCACGCTCGGACCGTGGGACGTGCGTGTGTTCACCGATGGAGCGGCCGAATGACCGGCGTGCTCCCCATTTCCTTTGATCTTTCGACTCCAGAACAGAAAGCGACACCCCAGTCATAACGATTTCCCTGAACGAAGACACGGCCGTGGACGCCCGTCTCGTCGCCCTCCTCGACCAGCTCACGCTCGAGGAGAAGGTGCTCGTGCTCACCGGGCACGACTTCTGGGCGACCTGGCCGCTCCCGAAGATCGGCCTGCGCCGCATCCTCGTCTCCGACGGTCCGTCCGGCGTGCGCGGCGAGGTCTGGGACGAACGCAGCCCCTCGCTCAACCTGCCGTCCTCCACCGCGCTCGGCGCGTCGTGGGACCCGGCCATCGCCCGGCGCTACGGCAATGTCGCCGCCGTCGAGGCGCGCCGCAAGGGCGTCGACGTCGTGCTCGGCCCGACCATCAACCTGCACCGCTCGCCGCTCGGCGGCCGCCACTTCGAGTGCTTCAGCGAAGACCCGATCCTCACCGCGAAGCTCGCATCCGCCTATGTCACGGGCGTTCAGGAGAACGGCGTCGGGGCAACCCCGAAGCACTACATCGCCAACGACTTCGAGACGGACCGCTTCACCGCGAACGTCGTCGTCGCCGACCGCACCCTGCGCGAGCTCTACCTGCTTGCCTTCGAGGAGGCCATCGTCGACGCTGGTGCCTGGCTCGTGATGAGCTCGTACAACTCCGTCAATGGGCCCACCGTCACCGAGAACGAGCTGCTCGAGACCCCGCTGAACTCCGAGTGGGGCTTCGACGGCGTCGTGATCAGCGACTGGACCGCCGTGCGCTCGATCGAGAGCGCCCGGCACTCCCAGGACCTCGTGATGCCCGGCCCGGCAGGGCCCTGGGGCGACACCCTCGTCGCGGCGGTGCTCGCCGGTGAGGTGGACGAGGCCCAGGTCGACCGCAAGGTGCTGCGTCTCCTCGGGCTGGCCGCCCGGGTCGGCGCCCTGGACGGCTTCGAAGCCGCCGTGCCGGTCCCTGTCGTCGTGGAGGACGGCATCCGTTTCGCCCGGGAGGCCGCGATCGCGGGGGCCGTGCTCGTGCGCAACGACGGTGAGCTGCCCTGGGCCGCGGAGCGCCTGACGAAGGTCGCCGTGATCGGGCACAATGCGAAGTTCGCCCGCACCCAGGGCGGGGGCAGTGCGACCGTGCTCCCCGAGCACGTCGTCACCCCGCTCGACGGCCTGATCGCCGCGCTGCCGAACGCGGAAGTGACCTACTCGGTCGGCGCGGTCGTGCAGGAGGGCATCGCCGAATTCCCGCTCTCGACGATCGAGAACCCGGTCACCGGAGAGCCCGGCGCACGGGTGCGCTTCCTCGACGCGGCCGGCGTGGAGCTCTTCAGCGAGGACCGCCGTGCGAGCGCCCTCGTCTGGTTCGGCGGCGACGCCCCGATCGCGGCCTCGAGCGTGCTCGAGTTCACCACCCGGTATACGCCGGAGGAGAGCGGCGAGGTGCTGATCGGCTTCGCGAGCGTCGGCAACGGCCGCATCTTCATCGACGGCGAACTCCGCCACGAGGCGAGCGCCGAAGCCGTCGGCACCGATCTCGGCGCCGCGTTCCTGTCGCCGCCCTCGGTGACCGTCGACCTCGCGGTCGAGGCCGGCGTGCCGATCGACGTGAAGATCGAGTACGACGTCGTCCCCGACTTCCTCGGCGGAGCGCTCGCGATCACGGTCGGCATCGAGCCCGACCTGTCCCACCCCGAAGCGCTCATCGAGGAAGCCGCCGCCGCCGCTGCGGCCGCCGACGTTGTCGTGCTCGTGGTCGGCACCAACTCCAAGGTCGAGTCGGAGGGCTTCGACCGCACCTCGCTCGACCTCCCCGGACGCCAGGACGAGCTCGTCCGCGCCGTCGCCGCGGCCAACCCGCGCACCGTCGTCGTGGTCAACGCGGGCTCACCCGTGCTGATGCCGTGGCGAAACGACGTCTCCGCCGTGCTGCTCAGTTGGTTCGGCGGCCAGGAATACGGCGACGCCGTCGCCGCAATTCTGCTCGGCGAGTCCGAGCCGGGCGGGCGCCTGCCCACCACCTGGCCGGTGACTCTCGAGGATGTCCCGGTGTTCGACGTGACCCCCGTCGACGGCGTCGTGCGCTACGACGAGGGCATCCACATCGGCTACCGCGCCTGGCTCAAGGCCGGCACCGAGCCGGCGTACGAGTTCGGCCACGGTCTCGGCTACACCGAGTGGACCCTCGACGTCCTCACTCTCGACCGGCTCTACGTCGCTCCGGAGGAGAACGGCGCCGACACCGTCGCGGTGACCGTCGGTCTCACCAACACCGGCGACAGGGCAGGCAAACAGGTCGTGCAGGTCTACGCCTCCCGTGCGGAATCGGCCATCGACCGGCCGGTGCGCTGGCTTGTGGGCTTCGCCGCCGTGCACGCCGAGGCGGGGGAGAGTGTGGTGGCCAGCATCCTGGTGCCGGCCCGCGCCTTCGCGGACTGGCAGGACGGCTGGCACTTCGAACCGGGGGACTTCCGGCTCGAGGCCGGCACGAGCGTTTCGGCGCTCCCGCTCGGAGCGACGGTGACGGTTCGATGAGCGCCGTGACCCGCTACCCGAACCCGCTGATCGCGGGCTTCTACCCCGACCCGAGCGTCGTCAAGGTCGGCGAGGACTACTACCTCGCCAACTCGACCTTCGAGTACCTGCCCGGAATCCCGGTCTTCCACAGCCGCGACCTCGTGACCTGGACCCAGGTCGGCAACGTCGTCGAACGGCCGGGGCAGCTCGCCTCCGCGCACGTCCCGACCCTCGGCGGGGCCTGTGCCCCGACCATCCGCTTCCGCGACGGTCTGTTCTACGTCGTCGTGACGGATGCGATGGGTCGCGGCATGCTGATCTTCACCGCCACGGACCCGGCCGGGCCCTGGAGCGACGGCACCATCGTCGACGGCGTGCACGGCATCGACTCCGACCTGGCCTGGTCGGACGATGGCGTCGCGCACATCACCTATTCGGGCCTGGACACCACGTCCGGGAACCCGCCAGGGGAGCACGGCGGCATCCTGCAGGTCACGGTCGACCTCGAGACCGGGGCGCGGCTCAGCGAACCGATCTCGCTCTGGTCGGGCACCGGCCTCAAATTCCCCGAGGCGCCCCACCTCTACCGGCACGGCGGCTACTGGTACCTGATGATCGCCGAGGGCGGCACCGAACGCGGCCACGGCATCAGCATCGCCCGCGGCACCTCACCGTCCGGCCCCTTCACCGGGGGGCCGGCCAACCCGATCCTGTCGGCGCGCAGCACCTCCCGGCCGATCCAGAACACCGGCCACGGCGACCTCGTCGAGACGCCGGACGGCGGCTGGGCCATCGTCATGCTCGGCATGCGCCCGACAGGGATGACCCAGGCCTTCGCGGCCATGGGTCGGGAGACCTTCATCACGGAGGCCCGCTGGGAGGATGACTGGCTCCTCGCCGAGCCGGTCATCCTCGCCCCGCGGCCCGGCGAGTTCGTCTACGAGACCGACTTCTCCGAGACCGTCGTGTCGCCCGAATGGATCTCGATCCGCCGCTACCCGTCCGAGATCGCCTCGCTGACGGAACGGCCGGGCTCGCTCGTGCTGCACGGCGAGGGTGCGACCCTCGACGACGAGCAGCCGGTCTTGCTCGGCTACCGGCAGCAGCATCCGCTCGCCACGGCGTCGGTGCTGATCGACCCGGGGCAGGGCCTCGGCGGGATCAGCGTGCGCTACGACGAGGTGCACCACTACGAGATCGAGGTCGGCAATGGTGTCGTCACCGCTCGGGCCTGCGTCGCCGGGATCCGGCAGGAGTGGACCCGTGAGCTCGCGCCGGGCTCGGACGGGCCGGTCACCCTCGGCCTCGACTTCGTCGCCCCCGGTGCGATGGGGCCGGACGGGATGCGGTCGGGCATGCTCGCCGGCCTCACGAGCGACCTCGTCGTGCTGAGCGTCGGCACCGGCGCCGACCGGATCGAGCTGGCCCGCGTCGACGGGCGGTACCTCTCCCAGGAGACCGCCGCCTCGTTCACCGGCCGCGTGATCGGCCTCTACGCCGTCACCGGAACGGTCGCGTTCGACTCGTTCCGCTACGCCGGCCACGACGAGTAAACGACTGTTCCGAGGGGGCGCGACCTGGCTGTGGTGGCCGGGTCGCGCCCCCTTTTCCGTGCGCGAGTCGCGCACGCGCTGCGCATTCGGGCGCGGGAGCGGCTCTAGGGGCGGGCGTTCAGGGTCGCGAGGAGCCCCTCGACGCGCGCGAAGCCGGCCGGCGGCATCATGATGAGTGAGCTCCCGAACGGGGAGTCGCTCTTCCAGCGCCCGCCGCTCGTCCAGCCGAGCCCGATGACGTACTCGATCTCCGCGAAGAGCGCCTGGAGGGCCGCACGGGCTTCGGCGTCGTTCACAATCTCCGAGAGGGAGGTCTCGAGGGTCAGCGGCGCCCGGGCAGGGACAGCGACGAGCGCGGAGACATCCGTCACCCACTCGTGCCTGCCGGAGCCGATCTCAACGGTCTCGGCTGCGCCGGGCAGCAGCACGCGGGCCGTGGTGTTCGGCGGAATCGTGACGCAGAGCGAGAACGTGCCGCCGTAGAGGGTCCAGTTGACGCGCACCGGACCATAGCCGGTATCGAGCCGCGCGAAGGAACGGGTGAGTCCTCCGCCGAGGATCGGCGCAATCTGTACCACCCGGTAGCCGGGCTCTGCGGGCGCGATACCGCCGATGGTGCGGTGCATCCAGTCGGCGACCGCACCGAGCGCGTAGTGGTTGAACGAGGTCATCTCGCCCGGGTTGATGCTGCCGTCGGGCAGCATGCTGTCCCAGCGCTCCCAGATCGTGGTCGCGCCCATCGAGATCGGGTAGAGCCAGGACGGGCAGCCCTCCTCGAGCAGCAGCCGGTACGCGACCTCGGACTGCCCGGCCCGGCACAGCGCATCGCAGATCAGCGGCGTGCCGACGAAGCCGGTGCCGATCCGGTAGCCGTGCGAGCGTACGAGCTCGGCGAGCCGGGCGCCGGCGAGTCGAACGGCCGCGGGCTCGGTGACGAGGTCGAAGGCGATCGCGAGCGCGTATGCGGTGTGCGCATCCGACATCATCCGCCCGGCCGGCGTCACATACTCGGCGAGGAATGCCGTGCGGATGTCCGTGCCGAGCCGCGCATACCGGGCGGCGTCTTCGGTGTGGCCGAGTTCGACGGCGGCAGCCGCAAGCCGAGCCGTGGACCGGAAGAAGTACGCCGTGGCCACGATATCCGGGTCGGTTTTCGCCGCGGCCGGGTTCTCCGGCGGGGCGCTCGGGTCGAGCCAGTCGCCGAACTGGAACCCGCCGGTCCAGAGGTGGTTCGCCCCGGCGAGCCGGTCGATCGCGTCGACCCAGGCCCGCATGCTCGGGTACTGCGCGGCGAGGTCCCGGGCACTACCGAAGCGCTCGAACAGCGCGTCCGGCACGAGGGTCGCGGCGTCGCCCCACGCGGCGGCGGGCATCGGCGGCATCGGAAGCGGGTTCGGCACCACGAACGGCACCACCCCGCCCGCCCGCGCCTGGTCGGCGGCGACGTCGCGCAGCCACGAGCCGAGGAAGCCGGACACGTCGTAGAGATAACTCGCGGTCGGCGCGAAGACCTGGATGTCCCCGGTTCAACCGAGGCGCTCGTCGCGCTGCGGGCAGTCGGTGGGCAGGCTCAGGAAATTCCCGCGCATGCCCCAGACCACGTTCTCGTGCAGCTGATTGAGTTGGGGGTTGCTCGTCTCGAGGTGGCCGGTGCGTTCGAGGTCGTTGTGCACGACAACGGCATGGATATCCCCGAGCTTCGGCCCCGAGGTGCCGGGCCAGTTCGTGATCTCCGCATAGCGAAAACCGTGGAAGGTGAAGCGCGGGCTCCAGGTGCGCGGGCCGCCGCCGTTGCCAGTGAAGCGGTCCGTCGCCCGGGCGAAGCGCAGGGGCCGCACGCCGAGTTCGCCGTGCTCGAGCACCTCGGCGTGGCGCAGGGTGATCGTGTGCCCCGCCGGCGCGTCGATCGTGATCGACAAACAGCCGACGAGGTTCTGCCCGAAGTCGACGAGGGTAGCTCCGGACGGGCTCGTGAAGATGCGCCCGGCGGCCCGGGTCTCGATCCGGCGCACCGGGGGAGCGAAGGAAGGGAAGACGCGCGCGGGGTCCGCCGCGTCCTCCGGCAGCACGAGGACGGCGAGCGGATGCGGGAACGACGTCCCCGGGACCGTGAGCGCGAGGTCCTCGGCGCGGGCGTCGTAGTCCTCGCCCTGGTAGATCCCTGCGCTCGTGACCGGGCCGTCCGTCGTCGCGGTCCATGACGTATCCGTCGCCACGGTGTCGATGCGCCCGTCGGCATATTCCAGCCGGAGCTGGAGGGCGAGCGCCTTCGGTCCGGGATAGCTCTGCGCGAAGTTGCCGTCGAAGCCGAAACGTTCGCCGTACCAGCCGTCGGCCACGGTCGCTCCGACCACGTTCGGGCCGCCCGCGTGCACGAGACCGGTGACGTCGAAGGTCTGGCAGGCCAGCCGGTCCGCGTAACTCGTCCAGCCGGGCGTGAGGACCTCGTCGCCGACGATGCGCCCGTTCAGCACGGCCTCGTAGACGCCGTGCGCCGTCGCGGAGAGGGTCGCGCGGACGAGGCCGTCCCGGCTCTCGAAGTCGGTGCGGAACCGCACGGTGCCGCGGTCGGCAGCATCGAGGTCTGCCGCGGTGGACGGGCCGGTCGTGACAGCGGCGTCGGGCGCCGGGTCGGCTCCCTCGACGGTGGTGCAGGCCGCGATGAACGCGCCCACCCAGTCCGCGGCGCCGAGCGGACCCGTCTCGAGGGACAGCCACGGGGAGAAGTCGCTCGTCAGGCCATCCGCGCCCGTGACACGCACCCGCACCTCGCCGCTCGAATACGCGGGCAGCGGATCTGCCGGCCACGCCCGGTGCTGCGACTCCCCGGAGGCCACCCGGGCACTCAGCACGCGGGAGCCGACCCGGGTTTCGAGTTCGTAGGACTCCTGCAGCCAGCCAGGGGCATCCGTCTCGACCTGCCAGGAGAGCGCCGGGCTGCCCGTGGCGAGGAACCGCGGCCGGCCGCGTCCTTCGGCGCGCAGCGAGGAGATCGAGAGTGCGGTCCGAGGGCTGTCTGGCATGGTCTCTCCGTTGAGATGGCGGGTGCACGGGCGTGCAGGGTCGATCGGTACTAAAACCTTATAGTTGTTTGGTATTCGGTGCTAGCGCGGGTCGTCGATCCGGGCGCCGTGAGAGCTGTGCACTGAGTCGTTATGTGTCGTCTCGAGACGTCCCGCATCGCGCGCACTTGGTAGCGTGAGCGCCACGCAGTACATGGTCGCAGGGGGCGCCGGTGACCATCCATCCGAGAGATCCCATGACGACTTCCCGCTTTGACGACATCACCCGCGAGCAACTGAGCCGGCCCGACAGCCGGAAGTGGAGCCTGCACGCCGGCACCATCGGCGCGTGGGTCGCAGAGATGGACTTCGGAACGGCCCCCGTGGTCACCGAGGCGCTGCACCGCGCGATCGATGACGGCGACCTCGGCTACCTGGCTCCCGCGACCACGCGGCGGATGGCCGAGGCCGCCTCGGAGTGGCTCCGCACCGATTGCGGCTGGGCGATCGCCCCGGAGAACATCCACCCGGTCTCCGACGTGATGGCCGCCCTCGAGGTCGCGATCACCAAGTACTCCCCGGCCGGGAGCGGCGTCATCATCCCGACGCCCGCCTACATGCCGTTCCTCTCCTTCATTCCGACACTCGGCCGAGAGGTCTTCGAGGTGCCCGGCATCGACTCGGACGGGCGCTGGACGCACGACCTCGCCGGGATCGAGGCGGCCTTCCACGCCGGCGCGCGCACCCTCATCCTCTGTAATCCGCACAACCCGACCGGGACGGCGATCTCCCGCGAGGAACTCGAGGCCATCGCGCAGATCGTCGACCGGCACAACGGCCGGGTCTTCGCCGACGAGATCCACTCGCCGCTCCGCTACGGGTCCACGCCGCACGTGGCGTACGCCTCCCTCTCGACCGTGACCGCGCGGCACACGATCACCGCGACCTCAGCGTCGAAGGCCTGGAACATCCCCGGGCTCAAAGCCGCGCAGCTCATCACGTCCAACCCAGCCGACGAGGAGCTCTACCAGATCTTCGGTTTCGCGGTGCTGCACGGGGCGTCGACGCCCGGGGTCATCGCGGCCACTGCGGCCTACCGGCACGGTCGGGAGTGGCTCACCGAGGTCACCGGCTACCTCGACGGCAACCGACGCGAGCTCGGGCGGCTCCTGGCGGAGCACCTGCCCGAGGTCGGCTATCGCATCCCCGAGGCGACGTACATCGCCTGGCTCGACTGTCGGCGGCTCGGTATCGAGGGGTCGCTCGCCGACTTCTTCCGCACAGAGGCGGGTGTTGCGGTGACCGACGGAGCGCAGTGCGGGAAGGGATATGACGAGTACGTCCGGCTGATCTTCGCCATGCCCCTGCCGATCATCGAGCAGGCCGTGTTGCAGATGCGGGATGCCGTCCTGCGGCATACCGCACAGCGCCAGAACGTGCACAGCAACAACGCAAGGACAGGAACACCGTGACCCACCAGGCCGACATCGAACCCACCCTCGAGGACACCGCGCCAGGGCACAGCGTCACAGGGAACACCGCCACGGGGCACACCGTCGCCGCACCGGAGTACGACTGGGACGGCTACGCCTTCGACACCCGCCAGGTGCACGCCGGCGAGACCGAAGACCGCTCCAACGGGGCCAGGATCCAGCCGATCGCGATGACGGCCGGCTACCGTTTCGACTCCTACGACGATGCCGCCGGACGCTTCTCCGGTGAGGGAGACGGCCTGATCTACTCCCGGCAGCGCAACCCCTCGGGAACCGTCGCCGAGAAACGGATCGCCTCCCTCGAGGGCGGCACCGAGGCCATCGTCGTCTCCTCCGGCCAGGCCGCGATCACCGCCGCGCTGCTCGCGCTCGCCGGCTCCGGCGAACGGATCGTCTCGACTGCGAGCATCTACAGCGGCACACGGGTGCTGTTCGGCCGCAGTTTCAAACGCTTCGGCGTCAGCGTCCACTACGTCTGGGACGAAGCCGACGACGAAGAGTGGGACCGCCAGATCACCCCGGACACCAAGGCGATCTTCACCGAGACCATCCCGAACCCCAAGAACGACATCGTCGACATCGCCCGGGTCGCGCGGGTCGCCCGCCGGCACGGGATCCCGCTCGTCGTCGACAACACGATCGCCTCGCCCTTCCTGATCCGGCCATTCGAGCACGGCGCCGACATCGTCGTGCACTCCTCGACGAAGTTCCTGAGCGGCCACGGCGCCGCCCTGTCCGGCACCATCGTCGACGGCGGCCGCTTCGACTGGGCCGCCTCCACGCGCTCCTACCCACTGCTCACCGACCCGGTGCGCCCGGGCCGGCCTTCGATCCTCGACCAGTACGGCCCCACCGCGTATGCACGGATGACCCGCGAGGCCGTCGTGAACGACATCGGTCCCGCACTCTCCCCGTTCAACTCCTTCCTGCTGCACCAGGGCATCGAGACCCTGTCCCTCCGCATGGAACGACACCTCTCGAATTCGCTCGCGATCGCGGAATGGCTCGAGGGACATCCGCGCGTCGACAGCGTCGACTACGCCGGCCTGCCCGGGAGCCCGTACTACGAGCTCGCCGATCGGCTCTACGGCGGCCGCAGCGGCTCGGTGTTCTCGGTCACGGTCCGCGGCGGCACCGCCGGAGCCCGCCGGTTCCTCGACGGGCTCCGGGTGATCAGCCGGATGACCAACATCGGCGACGTGCGCTCGATGGCGCTGCACCCCGCGACGACGACCCACTCCTCGTTCACCCCGGAGCTCCGCGAGCGCCTCGGCATCGCGCCCGGCCTGATCCGGCTGTCGATCGGCATCGAGGACCCGACCGACCTGATCGCCGACCTCGACCGGGCCCTCTCCGCGCTCTAGCGGCACGTGACTAGGCTCGGAGGATGACCGAGACAATTCGCTGGGGAATCCTGGCCACAGGCGGCATCGCCCACGCATTCACGAGTGACCTCATCCTGGCCGGGCACACCGTCCAGGCCGTCGGCTCCCGGTCCCAGGCGGGGGCGGATGCCTTCGCGACCGAGTTCGGGATCCCCACGGCCCACGGAAGCTACGAGGCCCTCGCCGCGGACCCCGAGGTCGACATCGTCTATGTGTCGACCCCGCATCCGTTTCACGCCGCCAACGCGACGCTCGCCCTGAACAACGGCAAGCACGTGCTGATCGAGAAGCCGATCACCCTCAACGCGCGCGAGGCGAGGGAGATCACCGAACTCGCCGCGGAGAAGGGCCTGCTCGTGCTCGAGGGGATGTGGACCCGGTTCCTGCCGCACATGCGGCGAATCAGGGAGATCATCGCAGCGGGCACCCTCGGCGACGTGCACACCCTGATCGCCGACCACACCCAGGATCTCCCCGACGACCCCGGGCACCGGCTCAACTCGATGCAACTCGGCGGCGGTGCGCTCCTCGACCTCGGCGTGTACCCGATCACCTTCGCCTCCGAGCTCTTCGGCACGCCGGAGACCATCCTCGCCGCGGCGACCTTCAAGGCGACGGGAGCGGACGCCCAGGTCGCGACGACCTTCCGCTACCCCGGCGGCCAGATCGCCGTCACGCTCTCGGCGAGCGACACGGCCGGGACGAACACGGCCGTGATCCTGGGCACGCTCGGCCGGATCGAGATCGACGCGGTCTGGTACTCGCCGACGAGTTTCCGGGTGCTGAACAGCAGCGGCGAGGTGCTCGAATCGTACGTGTCTGCCGTGAACGGCCGCGGGATGCAATTCCAGGCGGTCGAAGCCGAGCGGGTCATCCGCGCCGGCCTCACCGAGAGCGACCTGCTCCCGGTCGCGGAGATGGTGAGCATCATGGAGACCCTCGACACAGTCCGGGAACGGATCGGACTGCGCTACCCGGGTGAATAGGCCGCTGACCAGCCGACGCTGGTGCTTCAGGCACGGTAGCCTGACCTCACAGGCAACCGCGACCCGGGGATGACCCCCGGCCGGACGGTACGGCAATCGAGAGCTCGGATCCAATGGAATTGCTGGTGCGGGAGGATCGCAGGCGAGGTGCGGCCACGCCACGGTCGGATGCCTGGCTCGTCTGGTCACTCATCGTGCTGTTGGCGGCGTCGGCGGTCCAGACCCTCGTCGCGGGTGTCGCAGGCGTCCGGACCCCGGTCGGCGACATCGTGGGGGCGCTGTCCTTCTCCGCGCCCGTCGTTCTCTGCTGGATATCGGTCCATCGTGCCGCGGCGCGCCGGACCGAGTTGGTCCTAACTGCCCTGGCCCTGAGCGCCTATTCCCTGTCGGGCATTTTCTTCTCCCTGGCCTACCTGGTTTTCGCGGGCGTTGCCTCCGACTCGCTGGCGATCCTTGCGACCGCGCTCTTCTTCTCGTTCTACCCGCTGGTGCTCGCGGCCCTCGCCGTCCTGGTCCACCGGCAGAAGGGGCGGCTGTCCTGGGGTGTGACTCTCGACAGCACCGTCGGCGCCCTCGGCGCGGCATCCCTCGTCGTCGTCCTCCTCGGCCCGAGCATCGACCGGGCATTCGGGAGGCCGTTCTCGCTCGACTCGTTCGTCGCCGCCGCGAATCCCCTCCTGGACATCCTTGTTCTCGCCGCCCTCGCCGGTGTCGGCGCCTCACGGTCGATCAGTGCCGGGCGCAACGTGCTCATGCTGGTCGCGGGGGTGCTTCTCTTCGCCGCCGCCGACATCGGCTTCTCCCTCACCGGGATGACCATCGAGGGCAGTTACTCGACGGCGTCGCCGTTCGACCTCGGCTGGATCGCGGGCCTCGCACTGATGGCCCTGTGGGCGCACCGCTCGGCCAGGCCCGTGCCGCCGGCGCCGGCCGTCCGCGACACGGCCGTGATGCGCTGGGCGCTCTCCCTCGCTGTCCTGGCTACGACCGCGGGACTCGTCGTCCTCCTGATCGCGAGCGAGATCGAGGTCTCCCCGCTCGCCATCTCCCTCGCGGCAGGGGCCGTGGTCCTCTCCGCAGCCCGCACGACGCTCGCGTTCCGTGAACTGCGGCGGATGGGCGACATGCGCAGGCAGGCCAGGACGGACGACCTCACCGGGCTGCCCAACCGGCGCGCCCTCTACTCCGAGGTGCCGTTGAGCCTCACCTCCGGTGCCAACCGGGCCCTGCTGCTCCTCGACCTGGACCGCTTCAAAGAGGTCAACGACAGCCTCGGGCACGATGTCGGGGACGAACTGCTTGTGCAGGTCGGGACTCGCCTCACGAGCCATGTCCGGGGGACCGACCTCGTCGCCCGGCTCGGCGGCGATGAATTCGCGATCCTGCTCGCCGACGCCGGGGAGGCGGAGGCCGTGATCGTGGCGGGGACGCTCAGGGAGGCCCTCGCCCGGCCGTACCTGCTCGAAGGAATCACCCTGCAGACCACGGTCAGCATCGGCATCGCCCTCTATCCCGGCCAGGCCCTCGACCTGACCGGCCTGCTCCGCAAAGCCGACATGGCCATGTACAAGGCGAAGGCAAGCCGCAGCGGTCACCGGGTCTACGACACGAGCGACGACAGCCACGGCGCCGCCCGGCTGCGCACCCTCCAGGAGCTGCGCGTGGCCCTGGCCGAGCGGCAGCTGGAGCTCTACTACCAGCCCAAGGTCGACCTCGCGACCGGGGCCGTGCGCGGCGTCGAGTCGCTCGTGCGCTGGAACCACCCGGTGCGCGGACTCGTCCAGCCCGGTGACTTCCTGAGCATCGTCGAAGAGGCCGGTCTGATGAACGCGATGACCGAACAGGTGCTCGACATGGCCCTCGACCAGGCCGCTGTCTGGCACTCCCGCGGTGCCGACCTGACCGTCGCCGTCAACCTGACGGCGAGCGCGCTCGTCGACGCGGAACTGCCGGAGCGGACCGCGGCGATGCTCGCGGACCGCGGCCTGCCGGCCTCCGCCCTCATCCTCGAGATCACCGAGGAATTCCTGCTCGAGGACCGCGCCCGGACCACCGCGATCCTGACCCGGCTGCGGGCGGGGGGCATCCGCATCGCCATCGACGACTTCGGGACGGGATACAGCTCGCTCGCGTACCTGCGCGACCTGCCGGTCGACGAACTCAAGCTCGACCGGTCGATCGTGTCGCCGATGAAGGACGACCCGCGCGCGGCCGCCCTCGTCTCCTCGACGATCGAACTGGCGCACAGCCTCGGGCTCACGATGGTGGCCGAGGGTGTCGAGGACGCCCAGGTCTACGCTGACCTGGCCCGGTACGGCTGCGACGAGGCCCAGGGCTTCCACATGTCCCGGCCGATGCCAGCCGGCGAACTCGACAGGTGGCTCGCAGAACGTCGACTCGCCCTCACGGCGTCACCGTGACGGCCGTCGTGACGCCGCGCCGCCAGGGCCTGGACCGCTGGATGCTCTGGGCGCTCTGGCTGATCATCGCGGCGCACGTGGCGAGCCTCGTGCTGCGGGCACCGGCGGACTACGTCTCCTCCCCGTTCATCCTGCTCGGGGTGCTCGCCGCCGCCGCGCCCCTCATCGTCTGCTGGGTGGCGGTCGCGCGCACCCGGTCGAATCGACTGCAGGCCAGGCTCGCCGCCTCGGCCGTGACCGTGTTCGTGATCGGCAACGGCTTCTTCGCGGCCGCCGACCTGCCGGCCGGGGACTGGGTGCCGGTGCTGGCCGCCCTCGCCCAGCTCTGCTACCTCGCCTTCTACCCGCTGATGCTCGTCGCCCTGTTCACCCTCGTGCGGCACCAGTTGCGGAGCCTTTCCCTCGCGATCGCGCTGGACTGCGTCGTCGGCGGTCTCGGCGCCGCCGCTGTCGTGTCCGCCGTGCTCGGGCCCGTGCTCGCGGTCGGCGCCCAGGGGCCGCCGTCCATTTCCACTTTTGTGGGCATCGCGAGTCCCGTGCTCGACCTCGTCATCGTCGCAGCGGTCGTCGCGATCGCGGCGTCACCGATCCTGATGGCAGGCCAGAGCTGGATCCTGCTCGTGGGAGGGCTGCTCTCATTCGCCGCGGGGGACATCCTCTTCGCGCTGGGCAAGCTCAACGGCACCTACGTGGTCGGCCACTGGCTCGACGCCGGCTGGTCGATCGGACTCGCGCTCGTCGCGACGTGGCTGCGCACGGCAGCGTCCCCGGACACGGGCGACGAAGGCTCGGGCGACGGAGGCACGGCCGAACGCGGCACGGATGCAGCAGATCGGCCGGGCGCCTCGGCGAGCGGATCCGGCGTGCTCGCGGTCCCTGTCGTCGCGACGATCGCCGGTCTCGCCGTCCTCCTGGTTTCGAGCAGGCACGGAGAGTCACAGGTGACGGTGGGGCTCGCCGCCGCCACCCTCGTCGTCTCGTCCGCCCGCACGGTCATCGCATTCCGGGAACTCGGCCGGATGGGCGATCTCGCCAGGCTGGCCCGCAGCGACGACCTCACCGGGCTCCCGAACCGGCGGGCCCTCTACGCCGAAGTGCCCGCCCGGCTGGCCCTCGGCGGGCGCAACGCCCTGCTCCTGCTCGACCTGGACCGGTTCAAGGAGGTCAACGACAGTCTCGGGCACGACGTCGGGGACGTGCTCCTCGTACAGGTGGGCCTGCGGATCGGTGCCCAGCTCGGCGCGGACGACCTCCTCGTGCGGCTCGGCGGCGACGAATTCGCGATCTTCCTCCGCGACTCCGGCCGGGAAGAGGCCGAAGTCGTCGCGATGAAGGTGCGATCCGCCCTCGCGGCGCCGCACACGCTCGAAGGCATCTCGCTGCAGTCGAGCGCGAGCATCGGGATCGCGCTGAGCCCCGAGCACGGCGAGAGCCTCGGCATCCTGATGCGCAAGGCCGACATGGCGATGTACCGGGCCAAGGTGCGGCGCGGCGGACATCGCGTGTACCACCCGGTCGACGACAGCCATGGCGACACCCGGCTGCGCACCCTCGAGGAATTGCGCGCGGCGCTTGTGACCAACCAGCTGGTGCTGCACTACCAGCCGAAGGTCGACCTCTCCGGCGGGGAGGTGCGCGGGGTCGAGGCCCTCGTGCGCTGGAACCATCCGAAACGCGGCCTGCTCTACCCGAGCGAATTCCTCGAACTCGTCGAGGACGCCGGCCTGATGCAGACGCTGACGGAGCGGGTCCTCGAACTCGCACTCGACCAGGCCGCGGTGTGGCACCGTCGCGGCGAGAGGCTCACGATCGCGGTCAACCTCGCGGCGAGTTCGCTCCTCGACTCCGGCCTGCCTGAACGGGTCGGCGTCATGCTCACCGCGCGGGACCTCCCGGCGACTGCCCTCATGTTCGAGATCACCGAGGCCTTCCTGCTCGACGATCGCGGCCGGGCGAGCGACATCCTCGGGAGACTGCGTGCCCGCGGCATCCGCATCGCCGTCGACGACTTCGGCGTGGGTTACAGCTCGCTCGCCTACCTCCGCGAACTCCCGATCGACGAGCTCAAGCTCGACCGCTCGTTCGTGGCCCCCCTGAACGGTGACAAGCGCGCCGCCGCAGTGGTGTCGTCGAGCATCCACCTCGCCCACAGCCTGGGGCTGCGGATGGTGGCCGAGGGGGTCGAGGACGCCGAGGCGTACGCGCAGCTCGCGCGGTTCGGTTGCGACCAGGCCCAGGGCTACTACGTGTCTCCGCCGGTGCCCGCCGCCGTTCTCGACGAGTGGCTGGCCGCGCGCCTCACAGCGGACGCAGGTACAGTACAGGCGTGAACGATCAGGACAGCACCGCACTGCAGGGTCCAGGAGTCCAGGAGGCCGCCCCGCATCGCCCCGGAGTGAGCGGCCCGGGAGTGAGCGGCCCCGGAGCGGCCGGGATCGCCGGGTTCCTCGCCAGGCACCGCACCGCTGCCTGGGTCACGGCCGCGGCCGTCGCCTTCGCCCTGCTCGGCAGCGGCCG
>NZ_JASJXJ010000054.1:0-22037 GCF_035018685.1 Cryobacterium sp. RTC2.1 | reverse complement strand
ACCAAGGTCATGCCGGTACCGGCACCGGTTCGTGCTGGTGAGCCGATTGCCCCATCCGTTCCGGAACCGGGACTCGTCGCTGTCCCTGAGCCGATCGACGCTCCGGAGCCCGACCCCGGGCCCGTCGTCGCCGCAGCACCCGTGCCGATCGTCGCGAAGGCGGCAGGGTCCTCGACTCTCGACGAGCCGGCGACCGTCACCGAGCCCGCAACCGAGCCTGACGCGGAGCCCGTCACCGATCTCCCCAGTGAGCCCGAAACTGAGCCCGTCACCGAGTCGGAAACCGAACTCGTGCCCGAGACAGAAACCGAGCCCGAAACCGTGCACTCGGTGGAGCCGCAGGCCCCGCCCGTGCCGGAGCTCGTGTCCGAACCGGAACCGGAACCAGAACCCGAGCCGGAACCCGAACCGGAACCGGAGCCAGAGCCAGAGGTCGAGCCTGCCGAGCCGGCTGCCGCGAACCTCGCCATCGCTCCCGGTGCCCGTACCGCACCCGCCCCTGTCGTCCTCTCTGTCACGGCCCTGCGTAAGTCTTTCGGAAGCACGCTCGCCGTCTCCGGAATCAACCTCGAGGTCCGCACCGGCTCCTTCTACGGCATCGTCGGCCCGAACGGTGCGGGCAAGACCACGACCCTCTCCATGGTCACCGGCCTCCTCCGTCCGGACGACGGTTCGATCGAGGTCCACGGCATCGACGTCTGGAGCGACCCGGTCGCCGCGAAGCGCGTCATCGGGGTGCTGCCGGACCGACTGCGTCTCTTCGACCGCCTGACCGGCGCCCAGCTGCTCTACTACGCCGGCGTGCTCCGCGGGCTCGACGGGGCGACCGTCCGGAAACGATCCGCCGACCTCGCCGTTGCGTTCGGACTCGAGGACGCACTCAACCGACTGGTCGCCGATTACTCGGCGGGCATGACCAAGAAGATCGCCCTGGCCTGCGCGATGATCCACTCGCCGCGCCTGCTCGTTCTCGACGAACCGTTCGAATCCGTCGACCCGGTCTCGGCAGTCAACGTGACCGAGATCCTGCAGAAGTACGTTGCAAGTGGCGGCACCGTCGTCCTCTCGAGCCACAGCATGGACCTGATCCAGCGGGTCTGCGATCACGTCGCGATCATCGTCAACGGCAAGGTCCTCGCGGCCGGCACTGTCGACGAGGTGCGTGGCGGGCAGACCCTCGAAGAACGATTCATCGAACTCGCCGGAGGGCGAAAAGTGGCGGAGGGGATGGAATGGTTGCACAGTTTCTCGGACTGAAGCTCCGGCTCTTCGGCAATCTCTTCCGGCGGAGCCCCTGGCAGGTCGTCGGCATCGTGATCGGACTGCTCTATGGGCTCGCGGTCGCGGCCGGGATCTTCGCCCTGCTTGTCGGCCTGCGCTTCGTCGACGACGGCGTCGGTTCGATCCGTGACGGCATCGTGGTCGCCGGCTCGCTCGTCGTGCTCGGCTTCCTGCTGATTCCGCTCATGACGGGCATCGACGACAGCATGGACCCCCGCAAGTTCGCGGTCATGGGCATCCCCAACCGGCAACTGTCGCTGGGGCTTGCCGTGTCCGCACTGATCGGCGTCCCCGCAATCGTGCTCACGATCGTGCTGCTCGGCACCATCGTGACCTGGTCGCGCGGACCCGGTGAGACCGTGTTCGCCGTCCTGTCCGCGGCGCTCCTCCTTGCCACCTGCATGCTCGGCTCCCGGGTCAGTACGTCCATTGCTTCGTTCCTGCTGGCCACTCGCCGCGCGCGGGAGATCGCCGGAATCGTCGGCGTTCTCCTGCTCGTCATGTTCGCTCCCGTCACCGTGCTCGTGGTCAACCTCGACTGGAGTCTCTACGGCACGGGCTTCATCGGCGGCCTCAGCAGTATCCTCGGCTGGACTCCGCTCGGGGCGGCCTGGTCGGCGCCCGGCGATGCGGCAGGTGGGGACTGGGGTGCTGCACTCCTCAAGCTGCTCGAGGCCGCGGCATTCCTGCTCGTCCTCTGGGTCGCCTGGCAAGCGCTCGTGAGCCGGATGCTCGTCTCACCCGGCAGGGAAGCCGTCGCCAAGGAGTACGGCGGCCTCGGCTGGTTCGACCGCCTGCCGAACAATGCCGCGGGCGCCATTGCCGCACGAAGCCTGACCTACTGGCGCAGGGACCCCCGCTACGGCATGTCCCTCGTGATGATCCCGGTGATCCCGGTGCTCGTCGTTCTCCCGCTCGCGTTCGCCGGGGTTCCGGTCCAGGCCCTCGCGCTCCTGCCGGTGCCGCTGATGTGCATCTTCCTCGGCTGGGCGCTTCACAACGACGTCGCGTTCGACCACACCGCGATCTGGCTGCACGTCGTCTCCGGCACCCGGGGCATGGCCGACCGGATGGGCCGGCTCGTTCCCGCGTTCCTGGTCGGAATCCCACTGATCGGCATCGGCTCGTGCATCAGCGTCGCCGTGTACGGCGACTGGGGCGCGTTCCCCGCCGTGCTCGGCGTGAGCACCTGCATCCTGCTGACCGGACTCGGTTTCTCGAGCTACAGCTCGGCGCGCTTCCCCTACCCGGCATCCAAGCCAGGCGACAGTCCGTTCACGCAGCCGCAAGCCTCCGACACCGCGGCAGCGCTGATCCAGTCCGTGACCCTCGTCGGATCGGTCATCCTCTCGCTCCCGGCGATCGGGTTCGCGGTCCTCGGCCTCTTTGTCGATCCGGTCTGGCTGCTGCCGTCCCTCGCGAGCGGTGTCGTCGTCGGCCTGCTCACCCTTTGGGGCGGCATCTGGCTCGGGGGCCGAACGTTCGACGCCCGCGGACCCGAGATGCTCGCCTCGGCGCTGCGCGCCTGACCCGTCGGTGAGCGCCGCCTGCGAGTTCGTCGATACCACCCTGCGCAACGAGGGGGACGAATACCGGGCCCAGGCGGAGAAGACCAGACTCGGAAGCGACCTGGACTTCTACGGGGCGACGATCGGGGCGATCCGGGGCACGATCCGGGACGCTGCCCGGCGGTACCCGGGGCTGACGCATGACGAGGTCACGGCGCTCAGCACAGAGCTGTGGGACGTTCCCGTCTTCGAGCGCCGGTTCGCCGCCGTCGTCCTGCTGCAGTCGAACGTCGCACTGCTGACCAACACCGATCTCACCCGGATCGAAGGCTTCCTCCGCGACGCCCGGCTGGCCGCGCTCGCGGATCCGCTCGCCCGCGATGTCACCCGCCCCCTCGTCGGACGGCTCTCCGGACTCCCTCGCACCAGGGCGGATGCCGCCATCGAGCGCTGGGCGCGCGACCAGGACCCGTGGCTCCGCCGCACCGCCGCCCTCGTGAGGGAAGCCTGACGCTGCCTAGACTAGGACCCATGATCAGAATCATTCGCGCCAGTATCGCCGAACCGGGCAACCCCGGCCAGCCGGGCGGCGGTACGTCCACGCTCGACCGCGAGCTCGAGGAACTGCTCAACACCGAGCAGATGGAACCGGGCGACCACGAGCGGTTCTCCCACTACGTACCCAAAGACAAGATCCTCGAGAGCGCCATCTCCGGCAAGCCGGTCAAGGCACTGTGCGGGAAGATGTGGATTCCCGGTCGCGACCCGGAGAAGTTCCCGATCTGCCCGACCTGTAAAGAGATCTACGACACGATGAAGAAGTAGCGGTTCCGCAGACCCCTTCCGGTCTACCCGTACCTGTCTAACCCTGCTCGTAGATCGTCGGGATGACGGGCTCCCCGCGGCCGAGGCGGAAAGCCTCGATCGGCAGCTCACGCATCACAGAGGCATGGTGCAGTCTCGCGCGTTCCGTGCCGGCCGCCCCGAGGTGGCTTTCGTCGATCACGCCGTCTGTGACGAGCGGGACGAGCAGTACCCGGTCCCGCCCGGATTCCTCCGCGGGCTCCGTCGTGTCTGCGGGGTCGCCGCCGAGCAGGACGACCTCGGCGCGGGCCGTTCCGCTCGCGTCGAGACGTCGAACGGCCCGCTTGAGGCCCCCGACCGAGACCTTGGCCGCGGATGTCTTCGCGACAGACACCCACTCGCCGGCGTCGTTCCGGTGCGCGACGAGCTTGTAGACCATCCCGGCGGCGGGGGCACCAGAACCCGTGACGAGGGAGGTGCCGACGCCGAACGCGTCGACGGGAGACGCCGACAGTGCGGCGATCGAATACTCGTCGAGGTCGCTTGTCACCGTGATGTGGGTGTTGACCGCGCCGAGCGAGTCGAGCTGGGCGCGCGCGCCGGCGACGACGGTCGGGAGGTCCCCTGAGTCGATCCGGATCGAACCGAGCCCTGTCCCGGCGACCGCGACGGCCCTGTCGATTCCGGCCTGGATGTTGTAGGTGTCGACGAGCAGGGTCGTCGAGGAGCCGAACGCCGCCACCTGGGCTTCGAAGGCATCCGCTTCGCTGTCGTGCAGGAGCGTGAAGGAATGGGCCGCCGTACCCATCGTGGGGATGCCCCAGCTGCGCCCGGCCTCGAGATTGCTCGTGGACGCGAACCCGGCGATGTACGCCGCGCGGGCGGCGGCGACGGCGGCGTACTCGCTCGTGCGGCGCGAGCCCATCTCGGCGATCGGCCGGCCGAGGCTCACCGAGACCATGCGCGCGGCCGCGCTAGCGACGGCGCTGTCGTAGTTGAGCACGCTCAACACCAGGGTTTCGAGCACGACGGCGTCGGCGAAGCTGCCCTCGACGGAGAACAGGGGAGAGCCGGGGAAGTACGCCTCGCCCTCCTGGTAGCCCCAGATATTGCCGCGGAAGGCGTAGTCGGCGAGCCAGTCGAGGGTGGGCGTGCGCACGACGTGGTTGTCGCGCAGCCAGGTGAGCTCGGCATCCGTGAATCGGAAGTCCCGGATGAGCTCGAGCAGGCGCCCCGTGCCCGCGACGATGCCGTAGCGGCGCCCATCCGGCAGCCGCCGGGCGAACGCCTCGAAGAGGCACTCCCGGTCTGCGGTGCCGCTCTGGATGGCGGCGTCCACCATGGTGAGCTCGTATCGGTCGGTGCGGAACGCGGAGGATTCAGTCACGCGGCCAGCCTATTCCTCCGGCGGGGTTGCCCCAGCGGACGGGCCGCGGCCGGCGTTCCCAGCCTGCCCCGGCCGCGCCGGGTCATACTCTCCCTACAGCGCGCCGAACGCGACGATGCAGTTCTGGCCGCCGAAGCCAAAGGCGTTCGCGAGGGCGTAGCGCACGGGCCGCTCACGGGCCACGAGCGGCACGTAGTCGAGCGTGCAGTCGGGGTCCGGCGTCGTGTAGTTGATCGTCGGGGGGATGATGCCCGTCTTGATGCTCAGCGCACAGAGCAGTCCGGACAACGCCCCGGCCGCACCGATCATGTGGCCGGTCATCGACTTGGGCGCCGTGACGGCGATGCGGTCGGCGGCGTGCCCGAGCGCCCGCCGGATCGCGGAGGTCTCGGCGCGGTCGTTGGCCTGCGTCGAGGTGCCGTGCGCGCAGATCACGTCGATGTCGCTCGGGTTGAGCTTCGCCTTCGTGAGCGCCTTCGTCATCGCGGCGCTCGCGTACTGTCCGGTGGGGTCAGGGGCGACGATGCTGAAGCCGTCGCTCGTGAGCGCCCCGCCGAGCACCTCGGCGTAGACCTTCGCTCCGCGTGCCCTGGCGTGGGAGAGGAGTTCCATCACGAAGATGACGGCGCCCTCGCCGAAGACGAGTCCGCTCCGGTCGGCGTCGAAGGGGCGGCTTGCCTCGGCGGGCGAGTCGTTGTGGGTGGATGCCGCGTGCATCGCATTGAGGCCGGCGAACATCACCGGGGTGATCGCCGCTTCGACGCCACCGGCGATGACGACGTCCGCGTCGCCCATCATTAGCATCGTGCGTGCCTCGAGGAGGGCGTATGCGCCGCTCGCACAGGCGAGCGCGCTCGCGTTGACCGGGCCGTGCACGCCGAGGTCGATCGCGACCTCGCATGCGGCCATGTTGAGCAGGGAGGAGGGTACGAAGCGCGGCGGGATCCGGCGTGAGCCGCCCGAGTTGACGAGTTCCGTCGCCTCCTGGATCTCTGCATATCCCGAGACGGCGCTGTTGACGACGACGGCGGTGTCGATGCCTTCCATGGATTCGCCGAACCCGGCGTCCTGGACGGCTTCGCGTGCCGCGGCGATGGCGAGTTGTGATGCGCGTGTGGCGCGCTTGGCCTGCTTGAACGGCATCCGCTCTGAGGCGATGAAGTTCTTGACCTCGCCCGCGATGCGGGTGGGCAATCCGGAGGGGTCGAACTGGGTGATGCGTGCGACGCCGCTGCGACCGTTCGTGAGGCCGGACCAGGTCTCCCGCCAGGTGTTGCCCAGGGGCGTGAGAGCGCCCAACCCGGTGATTACGACTCGGTCAATCATGACGATCATCTCCTCGACGGCGAATCTGACGCCGTCCTGCGCGGCGACCGTCGGTTGGCGGGAACCCTCTTTCGAGTGTAGTTACGGCCATATTCCCGGCGTGGTACACGCGGGCGCCCGCACGGCCTCGGAGCCTCGGTCAGCCGGGCCGACTAAGCTCGATTGTCGTGACGGATGCACCCATAGGAATTTTCGATTCTGGCGTCGGCGGTTTGACCGTCGCTCGGGCGATCAAGGACCAGCTGCCCAACGAGTCGATTCTGTACATCGGAGACACGGCCAATTCGCCGTACGGGCCGAAGAAGATCGCCGACGTCCGCGGCTTCGCACTCAAGGTTCTCGACGACCTCGTGGCCCAGGACGTGAAGATGCTGGTAATTGCCTGCAACACCGCGTCGGCCGCTGTGCTCCGAGATGCGCGGGAGCGTTACAGCGTCCCGGTGGTCGAGGTCATCCAGCCCGCCGTGCGACGCGCGGTCGGCACGACCCGCAACAACAGGGTCGGTGTGATCGGCACGATCGGCACCGTGAATTCACGGGCATACGAGGACGCCTTCGCGGCAGCGACGAACATCAGGCTTTTCACCAGGGCCTGCCCCCGATTCGTCGAATTCGTCGAAGCCGGGGTCACGACCGGCGACGAGGTGCTCGCCGTCGCCGAGGAATACCTCGCCCCCCTGCGCGCTGCGGACATCGACACCCTCGTGCTGGGCTGTACGCACTACCCGTTCCTGCGCGGCGCGATCTCGTACGTGATGGGCGACGCCGTGTCAATCGTCTCGAGCGACACCGAAACCGCCAACGACGTCTACCGGATCCTCGTCGGGCAGGGCCTCGCCCGCACCGAGAAGGCACCTCCGAGTTACCGCTACGAGGCGACGGGCAACAGCGCCGATGACTTCCTCGACCTCGCCCATCGCCTGGCCGGCCCGGAGGTCTCGAACGTCGACCTGGTCGAGACCGGTGTCTTCAGTCTCAGCGAGCTCGTCGAGTTCGCAGCAACCCACCCTAATTCCGAGCACAACCACGCAGCGTCCCTCCTCCACCCGAGGGATGCCCGGCACACCAAGGAGACCTCATGACCGACATCGTGCGCGCAGACGGACGGGCCATCGACGAACTAAGGCCGGTCACGATCGAACGCGGCTGGAGCGACCAGGCCGAAGGGTCCGCGCTCATCTCCTGCGGACGCACGAAGGTGCTCTGCACCGCGTCGTTCACCAACGGTGTCCCGCGCTGGATGAGCGGCAAGGGCAAGGGCTGGGTCACCGCGGAATACGCGATGCTCCCGCGTTCCACGAACGAGCGGATGGCCCGCGAGGCGGTCAAGGGCAAGATCGGCGGCCGAACGCACGAGATCAGCCGTCTTGTCGGCCGCAGCCTCCGAGCGGTCGTCGATATGAAGGCGCTCGGCGAGAACACCATCGTGATCGACTGCGATGTGCTCCAGGCCGACGGCGGCACCCGTACCGCCGCGATCACCGGAGCCTACGTCGCACTCTTCGACGCGCTCGAGTGGGGTCGGCAGCAGAAGTTCATCGGCCAGAAGGCGCAGCCCCTCACCGACAGCGTCGCCGCGATTTCCGTCGGCATCATCAAAGGCGTTCCCATGCTCGACCTCGCATATACCGAGGACTCGAGTGCCGAGACAGACATGAACGTCGTCGTCACCGGCCGGGGCTCCTTCGTCGAGGTGCAGGGCACGGCGGAGGGCGCCCCCTTCGATCGTGCGGAGCTGAACTCACTGCTCGACCTCGCCCTCGCAGGGACCGTCACCCTGACCGAACTGCAGAACGCCGCCCTCGGGCGCTGACGGATGGGCGCTGACACCATGCGGCTCGTACTGGCCACCCACAACGCGCACAAGGTCGACGAGTTGCGCCGCATTCTCGCGCCGCAGCTCCCGGGGGTCGACGTGCTCGCGTACGACGGCCCTGAACCCGTCGAAGACGGAACGACCTTCGCCGAGAACGCCCTCATCAAGGCTCGTGCAGCCGCGGCACACACCGGCCTGCCCGCCATCGCGGACGACTCGGGTATCTGCGTCGACATCCTCGGCGGCGCGCCGGGCATCTTCTCCGCACGCTGGTCGGGCCCGGCCAGGGATTCCGGCGAGAACCTGCGCCTGCTGCTCTGGCAGCTCGGGGACGTGCCGGAGGAACACCGCACCGCGCATTTCACCTGCGTCGCCGCCCTGGCGCTGCCGGACGGCACCGAACGGGTCGTGACGGGGGAGTGGCCCGGCCGGATCCTGACCGAGGCCGCGGGGGCCGGCGGCTTCGGGTACGACCCGATCTTTCTCCCGGACGGTTATGCGATCTCGGCGGCGGAGCTGACGGCATCCGTCAAGAATCGCGACAGCCACCGGGCGCGCGCCTTCGACGGGCTCGTCCCCGTACTGCGGGAGCTGCTCGGCTGATCCGGCACCGGCACCGGTCTCGATACCGGCGGAGGCGCCGCTCAAGCCCTGATAACGGCTCTCATTCCCAACTGGGCGCTGAACTGGCGACGCGCCCCGGCACCGCCTAGCGTGGAGGCATGGGCCACGATCACGCGCACGGGCACGGGCAGGCATCCGCCACCAATCGCACCCGGTTGTCCTTCGCGATCGGGATCGTCGCCCTCGTGCTCCTCGTCGAGGTCGCAGGGGCCTGGCTGACCGGGTCGCTTGCCCTGCTCGCTGATGCCGGGCACATGTTCTCGGACCTGGCCGGCCTGATCATCGCCCTCATCGCCACCGTCGTGGCCGCCCGGCCGGCCACGGACCGGCAGACGTTCGGCTACCAGCGCGCCGAAGTGTTCGGCGCGCTCATCAATGGGCTGATCCTGCTCGGCGTCGCCGTGTCCGTCGTGATCGGCGCGGTTTCCCGGCTGCTCGGGCCCGGCGAGGGCCACGTTCAGGCCGGACCGATGCTCTGGGTCGCCGTGATCGGCCTCGTCGCGAACATCGGCGCGCTGCTCCTGCTGCGCCCTGCTGCCGGCTCCTCGATCAACATGCGTGGCGCCTACCTCGAGGTACTCGGAGACACTCTCGGCTCCGTCGCGGTCATCGTCGCGGCCGGGGTCATCCTCACCACCGGTTTCGAGCAGGCGGACTCGATTGCGTCCCTGCTGATCGCGGCCATGATCGTGCCCCGCAGCTTCACCCTGCTCAGAGACGTCGTACGGGTGCTCAGCGAATCGGTGCCCGTCGACACCGACGTCGCAGAGATCCGCAGGCACCTCATCGAAACGCCGGGGGTCGCAGCGGTGCACGACGTGCACGTCTGGGCGATCACGTCCGGCGCGCACGTGTTCAGTGCGCACGTCGTCGTCGAACCCGCCGTGCTGCAGTCCGGCGGCTCAGGGGCGCTGCTCGACGCCCTCTCGGAGTGCCTCAGCACCCACTTCGATGTCGAGCACTCCACGTTCCAGCTCGAGCCGGCCGAGCATGCCGATCACGAGGACTTCCCGCACCGCTGACCCCGACCTCCCGCTTCCTCTCCCCGCGCGCGACTCAAAGACGTCCGTGCCTGTTCCGAATTCAGGAGTTGAGGCCCGGAACCGGGATCAACGCACTCCTGAAGCGGTTCAGCCGGGCTCAGCTCCTGAATTCGGAACGCAGCGCGCGCTGGAGTCCGCGATGGGGAGTGTTAGTCGTCGTGCTTGGGGTGGCCGGTGAAGACATCCGCGTCGAGGACGAGGCTGCCGGTGTCGGTCGTCGCCGGCGCGGCCGCGGCGAGCGCCTTGGCCTTCTTCGCCTTGCGCGAGGACTGCACGTAGTGGAACGCGGTGGGGATGAGCGTGCCGAGCACGGCCGCGATCAGGATCAGGTCGATGTAGTGCGTGACGAAGTCGGCGACCGGCGGGATGTACCCCAGGAAGTACCCCCCGAAGGTGAGGCCGGCGCCCCAGATCATGGCGCCGACGAGGTTGTACAGGGAATACTTGCGGTAATTCATGTGGCCGACGCCCGCGGCGACGGGTGCGAACGTGCGCACGATCGGCACGAAGCGTGCGATGATCACGGCGAAGCCGCCGAAGCGTTCGAAGAAACCGTTGGTGCGCTGCACGTTCTCGACGCTGAACAGTCCGGATTCCTTGCGTTCGAAGACGCGCGGGCCGAGCTTGTGACCGATCAGGTAGCCGACCTCGCCGCCGAGGAACGCCGCGAAGCCGATGGCGAGGGCGACCCACCAGATGTTGATGTGGATGACGCCCGCGAAGGTGAGGAGGCCGGTGATGACGAGGAGGGTGTCGCCGGGCAGCAGGAAGCCGACGAGAAGGCCGGTTTCGGCGAAGATGATCGCGCACACTCCGAGCAGGGCCCATGGACCGAACCCGTCGATGAGGTTTACCGGGTCAAGCCACGGGATGAGTCCGGCGTGGTTGAGAGCAGTGTTGAGCACGAAGATGACTCCAGTCGGTGGTGGCCATGGCGACCGCACGGTGATGAGCAGGGATGGTCTGTTACAGGCTAGCGCTAAAGGGAGGGTGGAACCCGTGAATTACCCGGCCGCGGGGTCGTCGGCCGGGGTATCGGCCGGGCCGTCTGGTCGGCCGCCGCCGGCCGCGTCCCGGCGGTTCTCGGCGCGGTCGGCGAGCCAGGTGCGGCCTCCGAAGAAGATGGATGCCGCGATGAAGACCCCGGCGATGACGTACGCGGCGCTCTTCACGCCGGGCAGGCTCGCCGCGAAGTATCCCGTCAGGGTGAGCCCGACGCCCCAGGCGAGTGCGCCGACGAGGTTACTGGAGAGGAACCGGTAGTAGTTCATCCGGCCGACCCCTGCGATGACGGGCACGAAGACGCGCGCCCAGGGCATGAACCGGGCGATCACGACCGACCACCAGCCGTACTTGCGGTAGAAGGCCTCGGTCTTCACGATGGCAGCGCGGGTGCGACGGCCACCGCGGCGATCGAGGTAGCCGCGGCCGAAATGCCTCCCGAGTAGGAATCCGACCTGGTCGCCGAGGAATGCGGCGATTCCGGTTCCGATCATCAGCACGACGATGTCCACGTTCGCCGCCGATGCCGCGACGAGCCCGGACCCGAACAGGAGCGAATCCCCGGTGATGAACGGGATGAAGACTCCGAGGAATACCGCGGTCCCGGCGAAGACGAGGGCCCAGACGAGCAGGTAGAACACGATGACGCCCGTGTTCGCGAGCACATCGGTCAGTTGGCCGTCGAGGGCCGATGTGCTCATCATGTGCGGGAGAGGGGACTTGAACCCCCACGCTCGAAAGCACAGGAACCTAAATCCTGCGTGTCTGCCAATTTCACCACTCCCGCTTGTGCCGTTCCAGTGTAGCCAGATCGTCTGGTCAGCCTGCCCCTCCGCGGCCCTGCAGGGCGTGGGTGAACGCCGCGGTTCGGGCACGGAGGGCGTCGACGACGGCGGCGACGGCGGGCTGGTGCAGGGACTCGGCGCGGAGCACCATCCAGTACGGCAGTTCCTCGTTGAACTTGTCCGGCAGGAGGCGCACGAGGTCCGGGTGCTGGTCGGCCATGAAACACGGCAGGAAACCGATCCCTGCTCCCGCCCTGGTCGCTTCGACGTGCACGAACACGTTGGTCGAACTCAGTGAGGGGCGCATCGACGGCACCTGCCGCCTGGGGGCATCGAGGTCGTCGACGAGCAGCATCGAATCGACGAAGTAGACGAGCGGATGCTCGGTGAGCTCTGCAACGCTCACGGGCGTGCCGTTCTCGGCCAGGTAGTCCCGCGACGCATACATGCCCAGGACATAGTGCCCGAGCAGGATCGCGTCGGCCCGGTGCACCTGAGGCTCTCCGACGACGACCTCGATATCGAGTCCCGACCGGTGCTGGAGCGCGCGCCGCGTCACCGTGACGATCTCGACCCGCAGGCCGGGATGCCGGCGCTGCAGCGCGGCGACCGCCGGCGTTGCGATGTACGCGCTGAAGCCATCCGTCGCCGAGAGCCGCACGACGCCGGAGAGCTGAGCGGCCTGCCCGGGAGGGCCGCCGAGCAGGGAGACGGCGGCCTCGACGTTTTCCGCGGCGTTGACCGCGCGGGAGCCGAGTTCCGTGAGCTCCCAGCCGCCGACCGTGCGGGACAGCACCCGGCCGTCGAGCGCCTTCTCGAGGGCTGCAATGCGGCGCGAGACCGTGGTGTGATTGAGGCCGAGGCTTTCCGCCGCGGTCACGAAACGGCCGCTGCGTGCGACCGCGAGCAGCACGAGAAGGTCGTCGGCGTTCGGCGGCAGGGTGGGGCGGGGTCCGGTCATATCTGCAATTATGCACACACGGAGTTCGGAAGTGGTCATGGCCGCAGAGCCGACGGGCGGCGATACTCGGTGGAGCCAGGGCGGCGACCCGCCCCCGGCATCCAGCGACAGTGTCAGCGAAGACACCGAAGGAGACAGACATGAGCGTCAACGAACGCATCACTGCCGACAGCCCCGGAGGCGCGGGATCCCGCGACAACCGGGAAGAAACCTCCGGCCTCAGGAAGATCGTGGCCGCCTCGATGGTCGGCACGGTCGTCGAATGGTACGAATTCTTCCTCTATGCGACCGCGGCGAGCCTCGTCTTCGGCAAGTTCTTCTTCCCGAACGCGGGCAGCGAACTCGACGGGATCATCGCCGCGTTCCTCACCTACGCGGTGGGCTTCATCGCCCGGCCGCTCGGAGGCATCGTCTTCGGCCAGATCGGCGATCGCCTGGGCCGCAAGCACACCCTGCAGGTCACGATCATCCTCGTCGGGGCCGCGACCTTCCTGATGGGCTGCCTGCCCGGCTACAACACGATCGGATACTGGGCGCCCGCGCTGCTCGTTGCACTCCGCTTCATCCAGGGCTTCGCCGTCGGCGGGGAATGGGGCGGCGCCGTGCTGCTCGTCGCGGAGCACAGCCCGGACAAGTCCCGCGGCTTCTGGGCGAGCTGGCCGCAGGCCGCCGTCCCGGTCGGCAACCTGCTCGCGACCCTCGTGCTGCTCACCATGTCGTGGATCCTGCCTGCGGAGCAATTCCTCGGCTGGGGCTGGCGGGTCGCCTTCTGGCTGTCCGCGATCATCGTGGTGATCGGCTACTACATCCGCACCCATGTCAGCGAAGCGCCGATCTTCCTCGAGGCCCGCGCCCAGGTCGAGGCCGAGAAGGCCATCAGCTACGGCGTGATGGAGGTCGTCCGCAAGTACCCGCGCGGCATCCTCGGTGCGATGGGGCTGCGGTTCGCCGAGAACATCCTCTACTACACGATCGTGAGCTTCTCGATCGTTTACCTCGTCACGGTGCACAAGTACAACACCAGCCAGTTGCTCCTGGCCCTGCTGATCGCCCACGTCGTGCACTTCCTCGTGATCCCGCAGGTCGGCAGGCTCTCCGACCGCTTCGGCCGCAAACCGATCTACCTCACCGGCGCGATTCTCGGGGCCAGCTGGGCGTTCTTCGCCTTCCCGATGTTCGACACCCTCAACCCGGTCGTCATCGTCGCCGCGATCACGATCGGGCTGTGCTTCCACGCCTTCATGTACGCCGGGCAGCCGGCGATCATGGCCGAGATGTTCCCGACCCGGATGCGGTACTCCGGCGTCTCCCTCGGCTACCAGGTCACGTCGATCCTCGCCGGCTCGCTCGCGCCCATCATCGCGACGGCGCTGCTCCAGCAGTACAAGTCCTGGCTGCCGGTCGCGTTCTACCTCGTGATCGCGTGTGCGATCACGGTCGTCGCCGTTGTGACGCTCAAGGAGACCAACGGCATCTCGCTCCGCGACGTCGACGCGGCGGATGCCGCCAGGCACGGCCTCGAACCGGCCCCGACGCTGCGTTGACCGTGGAACAGTCCCTCGCAGGGAGGCGCGCCCTCGTCACCGGGGGAGCGAGCGGCATCGGCGAGGCCGTCGTGCGCTCCCTCGCTGCCCGCGGAGCCCACGTCACGGTCGCCGACATCGACGCGGCGAGTGCTTCGGTGCTCGCCGCGGAGGTTCACGGTTCGACGTGGGTCGTCAACCTCGCCGACACTCCGGCCCTGACGGACGCCCGGCTCGCGGACGTGCTCGGCGACGTGGACATCCTCGTGAACAACGCGGGGATCCAGCGCATCAACCCGATCCCCGACTTCGACCCCGCCGACTTCCGGCTGATCCTCGCCCTCATGCTCGAGGCCCCGTTCCTGCTGATCCGGGCGGCGCTCCCTGGGATGTACAAACGCGGTTTCGGACGGGTGGTCAATGTCACCTCGGTGCACGGCATCCGTGCGTCGCCGTTCAAGGCCGCATACGTCTCGGCGAAGCACGGGCTCGAGGGGCTCTCGAAGGTGACCGCCCTCGAGGGCGGTGACCACGGTGTCACGAGCAACTGTGTGAGTCCCGGCTACGTGCGCACGCCGATGGTCGAGAAGCAGATCGCCGACCAGGCCGTCGTGCACGGCATCCCCGAGTCGGAGGTGCTCAGTCGGATCATGCTCACCGAGAGCGCGGTCAAGCGCCTCGTCGAACCGGCGGAGGTCGGCTCGCTCGTGGCGTGGCTCGCCTCGACGGACGCGGCGATGGTCACCGGCTCGAGCTACGGCATGGACGGCGGCTGGTCGGCCCGCTGATCCGACTGGCCCATTCCGGTGTGCGGCCCGGACGGCGGATGCCTGTGGATAACTTCAACGGGGATCCGGCCGTCCGGGCACACTGTGCGCATGAGCGAGGCCGTGCGCATCATCACCGAGCAGGTGCGCTCACGGGTGCGCCGTGACGGCGTCGACCTCGCCTCCGACGAGAACCTCGCCGAGCGATACGTGCGCGCCGAGCTCCAGCGCTACAGTGAGCGGGCGCTCGGCGGGGCGCATCCGCTCATCTCCGACGAGCATCAGGCGGCCAGGGAAGTCGTCGCTTCGCTGACCGGGTTCGGGGCGCTCCAGCCGCTCCTCGACGATCCGGAGATCGAGGAGATCTGGATCAATGGACCGTCCCTGGTGTTCGTCGCTCGGGACGGCGTACCCGAACTCACCGACATGGTCCTCACCGCACGGGAGGTGCGCGACCTCGTCGAACGGATGCTGCAGGCCTCCGGCCGTCGTGTCGACCTGAGTTCACCGTTCGTCGACGCCTCCCTGCCGGATGGTTCGCGGCTTCACGTCGTGATTCCCGACATCACGCGGGAGTGGTCGGTCAACATCCGGAAGTTCACCCGGCGCATCCGCGACCTGAACCAGCTCGTCGGCCTCGGCTCGCTCACCCAGCAGGCCTCGGAGTTCCTGCGGATGTGCGTGCTCGCCGGACAGAACATCCTCGTGTCGGGAGCCACCCAGACCGGGAAGACCACGATGCTGAACGCCCTGCTGTCGGCGACCCGGCGCAACGAACGGATCGTGACGGTCGAGGAGACCTTCGAACTCGACCTGTCCGCCCGCGACGTCGTGTCGATGCAGTGCCGACAGCCGAGCCTCGAGGGTCGTGGCGAGATCACCTTGCGGCGACTGATCAAGGAGTCATTGCGGATGCGCCCCGACCGCCTCGTCGTCGGCGAGGTTCGCGAGGCCGAGAGCCTCGACCTCCTGATCGCCCTCAACAGCGGCCTGCCGGGGATGTGCTCCATCCACGCGAACAGTGCGAGGGACGCCCTCGCCAAGCTCTGCACGCTGCCGTTGCTCGCGGGGCGCAACATCGATTCCGCGTTCGTGCTGCCGACCGTCGCCGGGTGCATCGACATCGTCGTGCACTGCGAGATCGACCGGCACGGGCGCCGGCGGGTGACGGAGATCCTCGCGGTCAGCGGACGGCTCGCCGGCACCGTGATCGAGGCGAGCCCGATCTTCCTCGCCGACCGGGGCGGGCTCACGCCGACGGGCGGCCACCCCGGCAAGCTGGCCAAGTTCCGGGCGGTGGGGCTCGACCCCGCGATCGTGTTGCGGGCGGACCGCGCATGAGGCTCGCGCTGGGCTGCCTCCTCGGCGCCGGCCTGCTGCTCATGGCCGCGCCCTTCCTCTGGCCGCGGCGCCGGGTGGCGGCGGGCGCACAGGATTCACCCCCGAGCCCGGCTGACGGCGCAAGCGGACGGCCCCAGCCGCGCGGCCCTGCGACCTTGCGCGGGTCCCTCGCCCTTGCCGGCCTCGGCTCGCTGCCGCTCCCGGCGTTCACGGCGATTTCGCTCCTGCTGGGCCTGGCCTGCGCTGCCCTCGCCCAGGCGTTGATCGGAGTCAGGGTGCTCGCCCTTGTCGCCGGCGTTGTCGGCACCCTGGTGCCGATGACGATCGTGCTGTGGCGGGCCCGCGAGCGGCGGCGCTCGCACCGTACGGTCTGGCCGGACGTCGTCGACCACCTGGTTTCGGGCGTGCGCTCCGGCCTCGCCCTGCCCGACAGCATCAGCACGCTCGCCGAATCCGGGCCGGTGCCGACGAGGGCCGCCTTCGCCGACTTCGCCCGCGACTACCGCGCGACCGGGAGTTTCGGTTACTCCGTCGACCGGCTCAAGGCCGGCCTTGCCGATCCGGTGGCCGACCGCATTCTGGAGACCCTGCGGATGGCCAGGGAGGTCGGGGGAAGTGACCTCACCCTCGTGCTCCGTGACCTCGCGGCCTGGCTGCGGCAGGATGCCGCGATTCGGGCGGAGGTGGAAGCCCGGCAGTCGTGGGTCGTCAACGCCGCAAGGCTCGGCGTCGCCGCACCCTGGATCGTGCTCCTGTTGTTGTCCTCCCGGCCGGAGGGAGCGGTCGCATACAACACCGGCAGCGGGGTTGCCGTGATCGTCTCCGGACTTGTGGTGTCGGTGATCGCATACCGCCTGATGGTCTTCATCGGCCGCCTGCCCGAGGAACGCCGGTGGTTCCGGTGAGCGCCCCGCTCGCGTGGGGTGTGTTCTTCGGCGCGGTGCTCGGTATCGGGCTCTGGTCGCTCGTGAGCGTCTTCCCCCGGCTCAGCCGGCCCCGGCTGGCCGACCGGTTGGCCCCGTACATCCTGGACGTGTCGCCGGAGGCCCGCGCGTTCGTCGGGCGCACCACCGTCGATCCGATCCCGGTGCTCGGCACCCTGTTCATGCCGGTCTTCGGCCGGCTTCGACGCGGACTCGCGGCTCTCCTCGGCGGTTCCGACACCGTCGAACGGCGTCTCCGGCAATCGGGGTACCGGCGCAGCCTCGACGAGTTCCGCTCCCAGCAGCTCGTCTGCGCACTCCTGTCCCTGGCCGCCGGCCTCGTCGCGGTCGTGTTCGTCCCCGCCCTGCACGCCCTCCCGGTGCTGGCGGCTGCCGCGATCCCCGTGCTCGTCGGGCTCGGCGGTGCCTTGCTCTGGGATGGGCTCCTGCGCCGAGCCGCACACAGCCGACTCACGAGGATGCGTGCCGAGCTGCCGACCATTCTCGAGTTCCTCACCCTGTCCCTGTCGGCCGGGGAAGGCATCCTCGATGCATTGGCCAGGGTGTCCCGCACGAGCGCGGGGGAGCTGTCCCGCGAATTCGCCGGCGTCGTCGCCGAGGTGCACTCCGGGATCCCGCTCGTCGAGGCCCTCCAGTCACTCGCCAGGTCCCTGCAACTGACGGCGCTGACCCGCTTCGTCGACCAGGTCGGCGGTGCACTCGACCGCGGCACCCCGCTCGCCGAGGTGCTGCGCGCCCAGGCGCAGGACGCCCGCGAGGAGACCAAGCGCGAGCTCCTCGAGGTCGCGGGGAAGAAAGAGGTCGCGATGCTCGTTCCGCTCGTATTCCTGATCCTCCCCATGACAATCCTGTTCGCGATCTTCCCCGGCCTTTTCATCCTGCAGGCCGGTTTCTGACCGTGCCGGCCTCGACCGCATATATGGACCGCACCCTGGCACCCTCACCACCTGCACGACAAGCACCGACACGACGACCACCGAGAAGAGGAGACGAACATGCATACCCTGACGCGGCGCATCCGCAGGCAGTGGACGGCGAGGCACGACGACACCGGGGACGTGCCCGGCTGGGTCCTGATCACGCTGATGACCGCCGGGCTGGTGATCGTGATCTGGGGTCTCGCCGGGCCGGCGCTGAGCGGCATCTTCCAACAGGCGATCAACCGGGTGAGCGGACTCTGACGGGTTCGGCCCGCCCGGCGCACGGCGTCGCGCCGCAGACCGGCGGTCGGCGAGGGATGCTGCGCCTCGATTTCGGTGCCGACCGCGGCTCCTCGCCGGCCGAGTTCGTGCTCGTCGCGGCACTGCTGACGGTGCTGACCCTGACCGTGCTTCAACTCGCACTCGCGCTGCACGTGCGCAACACCGTGCTCGATGCCGCCGCCGAGGGCGCACGTTACGGTTCGCTCGCCGACACCGGCCTCGATGCCGGCACCGCGCGCACCCGGGACCTGATCGTGGCCGCGCTCGGTCCCGCCTTCGCGACCGACGTGACCGCGACCTACGCGAGTGACAGAGGCTTCCCAACCGTGCGGATGCGGGTGGTCGCCCCGCTTCCGCTGCTCGGGTTGCTCGGCCCCGATCGGAGCCTGGAGGTGATCGGGCGTGCCGTCGTCGAAGGCTCGGACTGAGGCAGACGCCACCCGTCATTCAGCCCCCGCCGGTTTTGTGAAACGAATCTCCCGCCGACTGCGCTCTGACCACGGGTCAGCGTCCCTCGAATTCATCACGACGGGCATGATTCTCCTTGTGCCGCTCGTCTACCTCGTGCTCGCCATGTCCGTGCTTCAGGGCGGCGCGCTCGCCGTGGAGGGCGCCGCCCGGCAGGCCGCCCGGGTCTATGTGCGCGCGCCGAGCGAGGCAGTCGCGGCGGAGCGCGCTCAGCGCGCGGTCGACTTCGCCCTCGCCGACTACGGCCTTCCGGCCGGGGACGCGCAGGTGTCGATCGACTGCGCGGCCGCGGCCGGCGGATGCCTGAAACGCCGCACCGCAGTGACGGTCACCGTGCGCCTGCGGGTGTCCCTGCCCCTTGTACCGGACGTGCCTGGGCTGGCCGGGACGGCGAGCGTGCCCCTCGAGTCGAACGCGACCCAGACCGTGTCCCGATTCTGGCAGCCGGGGACCGGACCATGACCGTGCGACCACGACGCCGGGCGCCCGAGGTGCGAGCCGCCGACAGGCCGGACGACCTGTCGGACGACACCGGTTCCACCCTCCTGCTCACCATCTTCTACGGCTTTCTCGCGCTCGTCGTGATCCTCCTGGTCGTGGCCGCATCGTCCCTCTACCTCGAGCGGAAACGCCTGCTCACCCTCGCGGACGGTGCCGCGCTCGCCGCAGCTGAGGCGTACACCCTGGACGCGGTCACCATCGCCCCGGATGGTTCGGCGGTCCCGCTGCGCACCGAACTCGATTCCGGTGCGGTACGCACGGCAGCGGATGCCTACCTCGCGGCGGCCCCGCACCCCACCCTCGAGGAACTGGTCGTGAGCCGGGCGGCATCCGCAGACGGTCAGAGTGCGACGGTGTCCCTGAGTGCGTACTGGCGCCCGCCCATCCTCACCCTCGTGCTGCCGGCGGGTGTTCCCCTCGAGGTGTCGGCCGTCGCCCGCTCGGTCTTCCGGTAGAGGCGCACGCGGGGCTACTCTCCACAGTGAACCGGGAGAGTCCGGGAGGAACCGGGAGGAACCGGGAGGCCCCATGTTCACCGATCGCCGCGACGCCGGCCGCTTGCTCGCCGAGCTCGTCGCCGAGCTGGACCTCACCGACCCCGTCGTCTATGCGCTGCCACGCGGCGGAGTGCCGGTCGCCCTCGAGGTCGCCCGGCGCCTGCACGCTCCCCTCGACCTGATCCTCGTGCGCAAGCTCGGTGCACCCGGATTCCCCGAGGTCGCGATGGGCGCCGTCGTGGACGGGGCAGACGCCCAGATGATCGTCAACGAGGACGTCTTCGTCGAGACCGGGGCCGACGCCGCGGGACTCGGCCGGGCCAGGCGCCGGGAGCTCACCGAGATCGAGCGGCGGCGCGCCGCCTATCTCGGAGACCGTCCCCGGGTGAACCCAGACGGACGGGTCGTCGTGGTCGTGGACGACGGGCTGGCCACGGGAGCGACGGCCAAGGCGGCCCTCGCCGCAGTGAAGCGCCAGGGCGCCGCCCGTATCGTCCTTGCGGTGCCCGTCGCCCCGGCCGATGTCGTCGAGGAGATGCGCGGGCTCGCGGACGACGTCGTCGTGGTGCAGACCCCCGAGCAGTTCTGGGCGATCGGCCAGTTCTACGTCGACTTCCACCAGCTCTCCGATGACGAAACGGTCACACTCCTGGCCGAGGCGTGGGCCGGGCCTTGAACCGTCCCGTCACCCGCTAGCCTCGAATTCGAGCGCGATCCGCGCGGCACGACATCGTGAACGAGACAGGGGCGCCCGGCGTGACGGCGAAATCCAAACGGCTGGCGGGGGCCGGTGCCCAGCTCGTCACCGAGGTCAGCATCAACTACGGCTCCTCGCTCGCCGGACTCGCGATCCCGATCGTCGGTTCCCCCGTCGTCGTCGCGGCCAGGCAGATCGTGATGGCCTGCGCGGTCCTGCCGTTCTACCGACCGAAGCTGTCGACCCTGACGTGGCGGCTGCTCTGGCCCGCGCTCCTTCTCGGACTTGACCTCGCCGTGATGAACCTCGCCTTCTACGAGGCGGTGCACCTGCTCGGGCTCGGCATTGCTGCGACGATCGAATTCCTGGGCCCGTTCTCCCTCGCCCTCTTCACCTCGCGGCGACCGCTCGACTTCATCTGCGCGACCACGGCGGCCGGGGGAGTCTTCCTGCTGACCTGGTCCTCCGGAGAGATCAACCTGCTCGGCCTGTTCTACGCCCTCGTCGCGGCGGCGGCGTGGGCCGGGTACATCCTGCTGACCCGACGGGTCGCCGTGACCTTCCCCGGCCTCGAGGGCATCTCGGTCGCGAGCGTCGTCAGTCTCACCCTGCTCGTGCCGTTTGCGCTCCTCACCGTCGACTACACCCGGCTCGACTGGGGTGTGCTCGGGCTGCTGCTCGCGATCGGGGTGCTCTCCTCTGCATTCCCGTACGTGCTCGACACGTACATCCTGCGCCGGATCACCCCGCGGCTCTACGCGATCATCACGAGCTTCGGACCGGTCATCGCGGCGATATTCGGTGTGCTCGTGCTCGGGGAAACTCTGCTGCTCCAGCAGCAGATCGCGATCGTCGTGGTCTGCGTGGCCGCGGGCGCCGCGATCGCGACCCAGCGCGACCGCCCGATCTCCGACCTGGAGGCGACAGCGGGCGCCATTCCCTAGCCAGGAAGTGTCTCGTATATGCGTTTGAGGCTTATATAAGCCGAGTACATACTGAATGCATGCACATCTTGGACTTGCAAACCGCCTTCGATGTCCTCGTCGACGGGAACCGCCGCGCGATTCTCGCCGAATTGCGACTCGGCGACCGCAGCACCGGCCAACTCGCGGCGCACCTGGGCCTCAGCCAGCCCGGAACCTCCCGGCACCTGCGCGCGCTGCGCGAGGCGGGCTTTGTCGCGGTGGAGCCTCGCGCCCAGCAACGCATCTACTCGCTCGCGCCCACAGTGTTCGACGATCTCGACGCCTGGTTGCAGGGGTACCGCCGGGCTGCGGCGGGGGAGAGTGATCCGCTGGCCGATTCGGTGCCGGCGACACGTGCAGCGGATGCCGACCCGAGCGGCGCGCAGGCTGCCTCCTTCCCTTCTGCGGTCCCGTCCGCTTCGCTACAGCCGGCGAAGTCCCCGAAGCCAGCGAAGTCCCACAAGAAATCCGCAAAGTCGAAGGCCGGGAAGTCTCGGAAGCCGGCGAAGTCGGGCGGTTCACGGAAGTCCTGAGCCCCCACCGGGCCGGCAAGGTCGAACGCGGGTGTTCCGCCGCTCCGCGGGTGGTGCACCAG
>NZ_JASJXJ010000053.1:0-22152 GCF_035018685.1 Cryobacterium sp. RTC2.1 | reverse complement strand
CCCCGGCGGCTCTCGCCGAAGATCCAGCGGGCAATGGGACAATGGGGCCATGGCCAATTCCACCGAAACCGTGCCCACCGTCACCGCCAAGCCCCGCCCGAACGAGAACCGTTCGACGACGCCGGGGTCGGACGGCTTCAAGTCCTACATCTCCAGCGGCTGGGCCGAGCGCGTCGACACGCTTCCGCCGGCCCGCGAGCAGGCGCCGTTCGCAGCGGCACGGCGTGCTCGCGTGTCCGCGATGTACCCGGGGCAGCGCCTCATCGTTCCGGCCGGCCGCCTCAAGCAGCGCTCGAACGACACCGACTACGCCTTCCGCGCCCACTCCGCCTTCTCGCACCTCACCGGCTGGGGCAGCGACGCCGAGCCCGGAGCCGTGCTCGTGCTCGAGCCGACGACGACCGGGCACGACGCGACGCTGTACTTCCGTGAGCGCGCCGGACGCGACTCCGACGAGTTCTACGCCAACGCGGACATCGGCGAGTTCTGGATCGGCCCGCGCCCCTCCATCGCCCAGGTGGCGAGCGACCTCGCCATCACCGTGCGCGGGATCGCCGACCTCGACTCTGTGCTCACGGTCGTCGACTCCGAGACGCTCGTCATCCGCGAGGCAGACCCGGCGTTCACCGTGGCCGTCGACGAGGGCCGCCTCCGCTTCGCCGCGGACAAGGTGCTCGGCGACAACGCCACGAACACTCCGTTCAGCCTCGAGGTCAACGGCGAGCACGAAACGGACGACCGTTTCGCCCGCGACCTGTCCGAGCTGCGCCTCGTGAAGGACTCCTACGAGATCGCCCAGATGCGCCTCGCGATCGCGGCCACCGGGCGGGGCTTCGAGGACGTCATTCGCGACCTGCCCCGGTCGAGCGCCCACGAACGCGGCGAACGCCTCGTCGAGGGCGTCTTCAACACCCGCGCCCGCTCCGACGGGAACGCGGTCGGGTACGACACGATCGCGGCCTCCGGCCCGCACGCGTGCATCCTGCACTGGACTCGCAACGACGGCCCGCTCAACCCGGGCGACCTGATCCTGCTCGATGCGGGTATCGAGGTCGACAGCTATTACACCGCTGACGTCACCCGCACCCTCCCCGTCGACGGCACCTTCTCCCCCGTGCAGCGTCGCGTGTATGAGGCCGTGCGCGAGGCAGCGGATGCCGCGTTCGCCGTGGCCAGGCCCGGCGCGATCTTCCGTGAGGTGCACGCCGCAGCCATGGCGGTCATCGCCCGCCGGACCGCGGAGTGGGGCATGCTCCCTGTCACCGCCGAGGAGGCGCTCAAGCCGGAGAACGGGCAGCACCGCCGGTACATGGTGCACGGCACGAGCCATCACCTCGGCATCGACGTGCACGACTGCGCCCAGGCCAGGCGCGACATGTACCTGGACGGCGTGATCGAGGCCGGGATGATCTTCACGATCGAACCGGGCCTGTACTTCCAGCCGGACGACCTCACCGTGCCGTTCGAGTTCCGCGGCATCGGTGTCCGCATCGAGGACGACGTGCTGATCACGGCGACGGGCGCCGAAAACCTGTCCGTCGGCATCCCCCGCACCGCCGACGACGTCGAGGCCTGGATCGCCTCTCTCACCGCCTGACCCGCCTCACCCGCCGCGAAAGCGGGTGAATCGTCGTTCTCACGAGGTCAAACCGACGATTCACCCGCCTTCGCGAGCCTGCGTGGGCTGTGGAGCTGCGGCTAGTCGGTGGATGCGGTGGGCGAGGCTTCCGGGGCGGGCGTGACCGCCGGAGGGGCGAACTGGCCGTACGGCGGGGCAGGCTGGTCCGGACGGGCCGCCGGGGCCGTGGGCTCCGGCTGGGCAGGCTCCGGATCGACGGACCTGACCGCGACGGGTTCCACTGTGCCGTGCAGGAGGTTGCGCGCCTTGTTCACGAGCGCGGCCTCGACGATGATCTGGTAGTTGCTCGCCATCACCTGCATCGTCGAGGTGAAGTCACGGCGCCTGCGGTTGAGCGCGTAGCTCACAACACCGAACAGCATCCCGAATCCGGCGCCCATCAGCACCGCAGCGAGGACGAAGGGCAGTCCAGCCCCGGTCGGCGAGAAGATGAAGAACAACAGGCCGAAGAAGATTCCGAGCCAGGCGCCGGAGGCCGCACCGGCGAGGGCGACGCGTCCCCAGGTCAGTTTCCCGGTGACTCGCTCGACGGTCTTGAGGTCGTTGCCGACGATTGAGAGCTGCTTGACCGGGAAATCAGCCTTCGCCAGGGTGTCGACTGCGGCCTGCGCCTCGGCATACGTCTCATAGGTCGCGAGCACCTCGCCCTTGGGTAAAACGGGGAACAGGGCCGGACCGCGATTGCCAAAAGGGTTCTGATTGCTCATGCCGCCATTCTTCCACAGCACGCCGAAGGGCCGCAGGTGGCCTACATTTGTAACGTGTCTGCCACCAGAGTCTTCGTCGCCCGATTGGCCGGGTGTTCCGTCTTCGACCCCGCGGGCGACCGCGTCGGCAAGGTCCGTGACGTGCTCGTGGTCTACCGAAAAGACGATCCGCCCCTCGCGGTCGGACTCATTGTGGAAATCCCGGGCAAGCGCCGCGTCTTCGTGTCGATGAGCCGGGTAACGAGCATCGGCTCCGGCCAGATCATCACGACCGGCCTGATCAACGTGCGCCGCTTCGAACAGCGCGGCGGCGAGGTCCGCGTCATTGCCGAGCTCCTGGGCCGCGAGGTCATCTTCAACGACGGCTCCGGCGAGGCGACCGTCGAGGACGTGTCGATCGAGGAGACCAAGCAGGGAGCCTGGGAGATCGCCCAGCTCTTCGTCCGCCGTCCCAAGGCGAGCGTGTCCCTCTTCGCGAAGGGCGCGACGACGTTCGCCACCTGGAGCGACGTCCGCGAGAAGACCACCGTCGGCCAGGCCCAGTCCGCCGAGCAGCTCATCGCGACCTATTCCGACCTCAAGCCCGCCGACCTCGCCAACACGATGCTCGACCTTCCGCCCGAGCGCATGCACGAGGTCGCGAGCGAGCTTCCCGACGGCCGCCTCGCCGACGTCCTCGAGGAGATGCCGGAGACCGAACAGGTCGCCATCCTCACCCGGCTCGGCGACGCCCGCGCCGCCGACGTGCTCGACCACATGCAACCGGACGACGCAGCCGACCTCATCGCCCAGCTGCCTGAGGAACACGGCGAGCAGCTGCTCGACCTGATGGAGCCGGAGGAAGCCGACGACGTGCGCTTCCTGCTCACCTACGCGCCGGACACGGCCGGTGGCCTGATGACGACGGAGCCCATCATCGTCTCCGCCGACGCGACCGTCGCAGAGGGCCTCGCCCTGATCCGCCGCCACGACCTCGCGCCAGCGCTCGGAGCTGCGATCTGCGTCACCCTCCCGCCGTACGAGCCGCCGACCGGCCGTTTCCTCGGCATGGTGCATTTCCAGCGGATGCTGCGCTACCCGCCGCACGAGCGCCTCGGCACGCTGCTCGACCAGGGTCTCGACCCCGTCACCGCAGACACCTCGGCCGCGGAGGTCACCCGGATCCTCGCGAGCTACGACCTCGTCTCCGTTCCCGTTGTCGACGACAACCACCGACTCGTCGGGGTGGTGACAATTGACGATGTCCTCGACTACCTGTTGCCAGACGACTGGCGAAGTCACGACGGCAATGACGATGTACGCCGCCGGGCAGCCGCCCGCAGCGAGCTGAAGACGGGAAGTATCCCGCTGCCACACGGACGGAGGACCGGCAATGGCCCGAAGTGATCGCTCGGATCAACGCCTCGACTCGCCCAAGGGCCTGCGCGTCGCTCCCCTGTCGCGAACCAGGAACCGCAATCGCAACCGCGACCGGCCGTCGAGCGACCGTTTCGGCCGGCTGACAGAGGCCATCGCCCGCGGCATGGGCACCCCGTGGTTCCTGCTCGGGCTCACGCTTTTCGTTCTCTTCTGGATGGGCTGGAACACCCTCGCCCCCGTCGCATGGCGCTTCGACTCCGTCGCGCTCGGCTTCATCGCACTCACCCTCGTGCTCTCGATGCAGGCCTCCTATGCCGCCCCGATGATCCTGCTCGCGCAGAACCGTCAGGACGACCGCGACAGGGTCCAGTTCGAACAGGACCGGCAGCGCGCCGAACGCAACCTCGCCGACACCGAGTACCTCGCCCGCGAGGTCGTCGCCCTCCGCCTCGGCATGAAGGACCTCGCCTCCCGCGACTTCCTCCGCAGCGAACTCCGCGCCCTGCTCGAGAACCTCGAACAGCGTGAGGACGAGGAGAAGCGCAGCCGCAAACGCTCCCGCAAGGGCGACCGCGAGCGGGAAATCGACCACGACCACGACCACGACCGCGAGGCAGGCCAGGACAGGGCAACCGCCACGGCGCAGGCGACGGCACGGGGCGTCGAACCCACAACCGCACCAGCTGCGTCAGCCGTACCCGCACCATCAGCCGCACCGGCAACGCCCGCCTCACCCCCGGCATCCGCCAGGACCATCGAGGAGCGACCCCCGATTGGCCGCTGACTCGCCCCTGGCACCGGGTACGGCAACCGCCGACCCCGCCGGGATCGACGCCAGGGTCGGCGCTGCGCTCTCCCGGGTGATCGACCCGGAGATCCGCAAGCCGATCACCGAGCTCGGCATGGTCGCCGGGGTGCACACCGGGAACGGGCACACCACCGTCGACCTGCTGCTCACGATCGCCGGATGCCCCGCCGCACGCCAGATCGAACGGGACGTGCTCGAGACGGCAGAGTCCGTCGCCGGTCCAGGACACGTGACCGTGTCGGTCGGCGTGATGACCCGTGAGCAGCGCCGCACGATGACCGAGAAACTCCGCGGCGGCGCGGCCGCGCGCACGACGCAGTTCGGTGCGGGTTCCCTCACCCGGGTCTACCTCGTGACGAGCGGCAAGGGCGGCGTCGGCAAGTCGACGATCACGGCGAACCTCGCCGTCGCGCTCTCCGGCCGCGGCCTCAAGGTCGGCGTCGTCGACGCGGATGTCTACGGTTTCTCCATTCCCGGACTGCTCGGCCTCGTCACGCCCGGCGTCGACGGCGCCAAGGGGACAGCGGTCAAACCGACCAGGGTCGGCGACATGATCCTGCCGCCGATCAATTACGACGTGAAGGTCATCTCGATCGGCATGTTCGTGGAGGACGGCGGCGTCGCGGTCGCCTGGCGCGGGCCGATGCTGCACCGGACGATCACCCAGTTCCTCACCGAGGTCTACTTCGGCGACCTCGACGTGCTCCTGCTCGACCTCCCGCCAGGGACCGGCGACGTGGCGATCTCGATCGGTCAGCTGCTGCCCCAGGCCGAGGTCATCGTCGTGACGACCCCGCAGCCCGCCGCGGCGGACATCGCCGAACGCAGCGGCGTCGTCGCCCGCCAGACCGGGCAGACCATCTTCGGCGTGATCGAGAACATGTCCGGCGCCCTCCAGCCCGACGGCAGCCTGCTCGAGCTCTTCGGCGCCGGAGGCGGAGCCGAGGTCGCGCGGCGACTCTCGGCCGGCCAGGACACGCCGGTGCCGCTCCTGGCGAGCGTCCCTCTCAGCGTTCCGCTCCGCACCGGCGGCGACGACGGTCGCCCGGTCGTGCTGAGCGACCCGCTCGACCCGGCGGCCCTCGCGATCGACGCGGTCGCCGAGCGGCTGTTCTCCCGCGCCCGCGGCCTCTCCGGCCGCAGCCTCGGCGTCTCCCTCAAATAACGCCGGTCACCGCGCCGCGCGCCCGGGCGTGAGGTGTCGCATATCGACGTTCACACGGCCCGCGAACGTCGATGTGCGACACCTCAGGGTCGGGACGACGCTAGGGCTCGAGGTCGGCGAACAGCTCGGGCTGCGGGTCCGCGAACAGTTCGGGCTGCGAGGTCGGCGCGGCCGTACTCGTCGGCGGCTGCGGACGCCGCACGTGCACGGCCGCACCGGCCGCGAGGTACACCTCCCGCGGCTTGCCGGCGTCAGACTGCTTGACCGAGGAGATCCAGATCGCCTCCGGGTGAACGTCACGGCCCGCACGGACGTCCTCCGCGGTCCGGAGCTTGGCCACGCGGTGGAGCACGCCGCCGAACCAGATCTTCGCGACGATGTCGGCGACGGTGAGCATGATCTGCATGACCACGATGAGCGTCCCACCGGAGCCGACGAGCGGCATCGCGTACACGATCGGGTACACCGCCCACGAGGACAGCAGCAGTATGGTCGCGGAGCGCAGCAGTGCGGCCGAATCCACCGTGAGCACGGGCAGGGAGCGCCGCACCACGCTCGCGAGCAGGGCCGTCGTCGCCAGCCAGAACACTCCGGCGGCGATCCCCCACCCGACGAGCGCGGCGGCATCCGTGCCCCCCGAGGCGACGATCGCGCCCAGGTACGCCAGGAACACCATGAAGAAACCGCCGGCCATCGCGATCAGGCGGATGCGCCGGGCCACGCCGCCGAGGACGACGCACACGGCGAGGAGCTCGATGACGACGAGGGGAACCGCAACCGACCACTCGACGTAGCGCACGCCGAAGGTGAGGAGCGCAAGCCCGTTGGGCACGAACTCCGCGCCTTCACGGGTATACCCGAAGAGAAGACCGGACAGGAGGACGAGGTAGGACAGGAACATGGCGCTCATGATGCCGAGCCGCGCGACAACGGCGGTCCGGTACCGGGCGCCGACCTCCCCCCGGGTCACCCAGGCCCGCAGGAAACCCACGAAGAAGCACAGGGCGCCCATCCCCACGAAATAGCAGATGAGCTGGTACTGGGCCGGGGAGAGTCCGGCCTCCCACGGGGCGGCCAGGGATCGGACTAACACGGATACCCTTCATCAGCGACGGTGTCTTCGAAACGTGAGTGCGTCAGGAACGAGCAGGAGAGCCAGGAGCGAACGGTCGTGGAACGAGTGTCAGGATCGTGATTTCAGGACAGGGACGACCGGCGGCGGTTCCACGGAGAAGAACAGGCCGCCCGCGCTGTTCGCCGACACCATCAGCCGCTCGATCCAGTCCCGGTTGATGTTCGGCACCCGGCTGACCGAATAGCGGTAATAGAGTGTGCTGCTGGCATCGAGCCAGATGGCGCTGCGCCCGCTCTCGGTCTCGTCATCGGCCGACTCCGTCCACGAAAAAATGAAGCCCTCCCTGCGCCGCAGTTTCGTCGTAATGACGATCTGCAGGTGCATCAGGGCACGATCCTCAAAACTGACCACAATTCCTGGACTGCCGTACAACAACGTACCCATGAGCTCCCCCTCCGGATGGCTTACTCTAACGGACGAATCCCCCGCCGCCTAGCAGCTGCTATCCGGACGCGTCACCGGCTCCACCGAGCGTAGCCGCATGGTCGGGGACGGTGCGGTTGAGTTCGCGCGGCGGACGCTCGTAGTCGGCGCCCTGCGGCCGATGCGGAATCGAGACCCGCGGCGGTTCACGGTGCTCGTACGGCACGATCGAGAGCAGATGGTTGATCATGTTGAGCCTGGCCGCGAGCTTGTCCTCGCTCTCGACGACCCACCAGGGCGCCTCGGCGATGTCGGTGTGCACGAACATCTCATCCTTGGCCTTGGAGTAGTCCACCCACTTCGTGATCGAGAGCAGGTCGGTCTCCGAGAGCTTCCAGCGACGCATCGGGTCCTTGAGCCTCGAGCGGAACCGGGCCTCCTGCTCGTGGTCGGATACGGAGAACCAATACTTGACGAGGAGGATCCCGTCCTCGACCAGCATCCGCTCGAAGAGGGGCGCCTGGTGCAGGAACCGGCGGTACTCGTCGGGGGTGCAGTACCCCATCACGCGTTCGACGCCGGCCCGGTTGTACCAGGAGCGGTCCATCAGCACCATCTCCCCCGTCGACGGCAGGTGCTCGATGTACCGCTGGAAATACCACTGGCCACGCTCACGGTCTGTCGGCACCGGCAGCGCGACGATCCGGGCGATCCGCGGATTCAGGTACTCCGTGACCCGCTTGATGGCCGAGCCCTTGCCCGCAGCATCGCGGCCCTCGAAGATCACGACGATGCGGGCGCCCGACTCGCGCACCCACTCCTGCATGGCGACGAGCTCCGTCTGCAGCCTGCGCAGCTCGGCGTTGTATTCGGCCTTGCGGATCCTGCCTGGTGTGGGTTTCTTCTTCGCCATCCCCGACCTTTCGTTCGCGTGATGACAGCCTAGGAGCCAGAACGACCCGGATGGCTCTATCCGGCGCGGGCGAGTCTGTCTATCCTGTTCCGAACAGTCGCGGGCGACAGGTTAGGAGCGGGATGGCGCTGGAACACCGCACCCTCATTTCCTCGGTCCAGCGCGCCCTGAGGATCGTTGACATCGTCTCGGGCGCCCCCCGGCCGATGCCCGTCAAGGCGGTCGCCCAGGCCTCGGGGCTCAGCCTCGGCACGGCGTACAACCTGACCAGGACCCTCGTGCACGAGGGCTATCTCGGCACGGAGCCCGACGGCCTCGTCCTCGGGCTCCGGTTCCCGAGCCTCCGCGACGCAGACGCCGGCGTCTTTCTCGCCCGGGTGCGCCACACCCTCCGCCAGGTTGCCGGGGAGAACGGCGCGACGGCGTACCTCGCGCGCTTCAGCGACGGGAGGGTGGGCCTCATCGACATCGTCGACGCCGCGGGCACCCCGAGATCCGAGCCGTGGACAGGGCTCAGCGCCAGCCCGTACGCCTCCGCACTCGGCCGCCAGATCCTCTCCCAGCTCAGCCGCGAGCAGCGCGCCGACTTCCTCGCCGCGCACGGCCGTCCGCCGGGGGCCCACGCCGCGCCGGGGGCGCCAGACGCCCGTGGCATCCCCGCCGCGCACGCTGCCCATGTCGCATACGCCGCAAACGGTTCGAACGCTGCGCACCTGGCAGGCCCGGCGAGCGTGACGAACGCGGGCACGGCCGCCGGCACACACACGGCAACGCACCTCTATGGCACGGTCACGCTCCCCCGCCCGGCGGATGCCCGCGGCACGCACCAGGGAGCGGCCCACGGCAACGCGTGCCTCGCGGTCCCGGTGCGGGCGCCCGGCGTGATCGCCGCCCTCGGTGTCGCCGTGATCGGGGAGTGGGGGACAGCCGAACTCGGCGCGCTCACGCTGCGGTTGCGCGCATCGGCGAACGCTCTCGCGGCGCAGCTCGGCGCCGAACGGCCCGTGCAGGCCCGTGCCTGAGCGGACGGCCGTTGTCGGGTGCTGCTACGTGGCCTCCGAGTCGAACGGAGCGGGTTCCGCCGGCGCGAGGGCGTTCTCCTTCGCCCGCTTCCTGGACAGGTATGCGCCGTTCGGGTTCGGCGACACCCGGGACACGACGGCGGACTGCTCCTTGACCGGTTCATCCTCGATGAGGGCCTCACGGATGATCCGGCGCGGGTCGTACTGGCGCGGGTCGAGCTTCTTCCAGTCGACGTCGTCGAATTCGGGGCCCATCTCGTCGCGCATGCGTTCCTTGGCGCCGTTGGCCAGGTCCCGGAGCTGCCGGACGAGCCGGGCGAGCTGGGCCGCGTAGTGGGGAAGCTTCTCGGGTCCGAGCAGGAAGACGGCGACGATCCCGACCAGGAGGAGCTTCTCGAACGTCAAACCAAGCATAGGTTGAGGATAACGCGCGGCGGGGCCTCCTCCGACCGGCGGGGAGCCCCCTTAAGCTGGACCCATACAAAACTGGAGTTGCACCGTGTCTGACAAAGATTTGAACTGGAAGTTTTCCGACGACTCTGTCGTTGAGAGCGAGGCCGTCATCCGGGCGCGCCAGCAGTCGCTCGAGCTCGGCATCGACGCGATCTCCCCGGCGGTCGGTGCCCAGTCGGCCGTGATCGCCGCAGCGACCGGAGCACGCAGCATCCTCGAGGTCGGCACGGGGGCCGGCGTCTCCGGCATCTGGCTCCTGACCGGGGCGCCAGGGGCTACCCTCACCTCGATCGACACCGAGGTCGACCACCAGCAGCACGCCCGCGCCCTGTTCACGGAGGCGAAGATCCCGGCGAACCGGGTACGGCTGATCACGGGCAAGGCAGCGGATGTCCTCCCCCGGATGAATGAGAACTCGTACGACATCGTCTTCATCGACGCCGACCCGCAGTCGGTCATCGAATACGTCGAGCACGGGCTGCGGCTGGCCCGGCCGGGCGGAACCGTGCTCGTGGCCCACGCCCTCTGGCGCGGCCGCGTCGCGAACCCGGCGCAGCGCGACGAGGTCGCCACCGGCTTCCGCACCCTGCTGAGCGAGATCAGCGGCTCGACCGCCGTGATCAGCGCCCTGTCGCCCGTCGGCGACGGCCTGCTGCAGATCACCAAGCTCCGCGCGTAGCGCACCGGCACGAAAAAGATCGGCCGCGCAGCAGGGCTGCACGGCCGATCCGTAATTCTCCTCGGTTACGAGGTGGAGACGTGATCTCCGACGCTAGGCAACCGGGCGTACTACGCCGGCGAGTGCATCGTGAAGCTCCTTGGCTTCCGCGTCGTTCACAGAGACGACGAGTCGTCCTCCGCCCTCGAGCGGAACACGCACAATGATCAGGCGCCCCTCCTTTACAGCCTCCATTGGCCCGTCTCCGGTCCGTGGCTTCATGGCCGCCATGAACTCCCCTTCCACTCATTCGTCTGAACTTCTATTATCGACCATCGCGGCCCGAGACGAAAATTCACGAGGTCCGGGCGGGTAACGAAGGCGGTCGCGCACGGTTAGGGCGGCGTCCAGTCCTTACCGTCGACGCCCCAGCAGATCAGCAGCCACCCCCACTGGCCGAGGACGCACAGCACCACGATCCCGATCCGGTACCAGAGCCGTTTCGGCTGCGCGATCGCGCCGAGCACCGGGAACATCGGCATCAGCAGCCGGAAGGTGCTCGATTGCGGGAAGAAGACCGCGAAGAGGTAGAGCCCGTATGCGGCGAGCCAGAATCTCAGGTCCACGCCGAGCCGGCGGACCGCGGGAGTGAACAGCAGGACGGCGAAGCCGACGACGAGCGCGAGCACCACGACGATGCCGAGCGGTGTGCCGAGCCACCAGATCCCGCCCTGGAACCAGGCTGTGAAGGGCACGAGTTCCTGGTAACCGATGTACGAGGACCGCCAGGCGAGCTCGGTGTCGGTGTATGCGGTCGCCGAGCCGGTCGCGATCCAGGCGATGAGCGGCCAGGCGAAGCCGCTGAGGGCGCTGAAGACGGTGACGGATGCAGCGGTGAGGCGTTCTGCCGCTGGGAACGGGTCGCTGCGACGGGTCAGCCAGCGATGCACGATGTGGAACCCGAGTGCGAGGGCGAAGGCGAGGCCGCTCGGCCGGGTGAACGCCATCACCGCGACCACGGGGAACAGCAGCACGTAGCGCCGTTCGAGGAGCAGCAGGAGGGCGAGGGTGAGGAAGAAGAGGTACATCGCCTCGGCGTAGCCGAACTGCAGGATCGGGGTCAGGGGCGCGACGCAGAACAGCACGACGGCGAACAGTGCGGTGCCGCGGCCCTGGACGCGCAGCATCAGCCGGTAGAAGACCAGGGTGGCCCCGAGGCTGAAGGCGAGCGAGACGACCACGGCGGCCGGCGCCCACGGCGCCCCGGTGAGGAACATCAGGACGCGCACGACGGCGGGGTAGCCGGGCAGGAACGCCCACGCGTTCTCGCCGATGTGGCCGGTGCTCGTGACGGGCAGCACCGCCGGGTAGCCGGACACGGCGACGATGTTGTACCAGCGGGCGTCCCAGATGTTGGCGAAGTCGAAGTACCCCGGGCTGGCGCCGGTCCACGGGTTCGCGCCCTGGACGCGCGCCAGGATCAGGACGAGGGTGGTCGTCACAACGCGGGACAGCACCCAGATGCCGGCGACACCGGCCCACCACGGGGCCAGCCGGGCGCGGGCCCGCCAGCGGGCCGGCAGCATCCGCTGCGCCGCCTGGGACGGCGGGACCCGCGGCGTTGGCGACGTCCCGCGCAGCGAGCGCGGCGGTCTCCCCCTCGGAGGACGAGGCGGGGCCTCCGCGGCCACGGCTAGAGCTTCCGGCCCGGGGCGGCGGTCAGCCAGGACCGGAGGGCGACCTCGCAGTCCGTGATCTGGTGCACGGCGACGCGCTCGTCGTCGGCGTGGGCCTTGAGCGGGTCGCCGGGCCCGTAGTTGACGGCAGGGATGCCGAGAGCGGAGAACCGGGCGACGTCCGTCCAGCCGTACTTGGGCCGGGCTTCGGCTCCGACGAAGGCGAGGAATTCCTGCGCGAGCGGGGCGTCGAGTCCCGGGCGCGCGCCCTCCGCGCGGTCGACGACGGTGATCTCGTACCCGGCGAACAGTTCGCGCACGTGCTCAAGGGCCTCCGCGGAGCTGCGGCTCGGGGCGAAGCGGTAGTTGATGTGCACCATGCACTCGTCGGGGATGACGTTGCCGGCGATGCCGCCGCTGATCCCGACGGCGTTCAGGCCCTCCCGGTAGACGAGGCCCTCGACCTCGACGGCGCGAGGCTCGTAGCCGGCGAGGACGGCGAGGATCGGGGCGGCCTTGTGGATGGCGTTCTCGCCCACCCAGCTGCGGGCGGAGTGCGCGCGCAGCCCGTGGGTGCGCACCTCGAACCGCAGGTTGCCGTTGCAGCCGCCCTCGACCTGGCCGTTGCTGGGTTCGCCGAGGATGGCGAAGTCGCCCTCGAAGAGGTCGGGGCGGTTCCGGGCGAGCCGGCCGAGGCCGTTGAGCTCGTCGGAGACCTCCTCGTGGTCGTACCACATCCAGGTCACGTCCAGGCCGGGGTCTGTGAGCTCGGCGGCGAGCTTCAGCTGAACGGCGACGCCGGCCTTCATGTCCACCGTGCCGCGGCCCCAGAGGTGCTCGACGCCGTCGACGGTCTCGAACCGGGTCGGCAGGTTGTCGTTGACCGGGACGGTGTCGAGGTGGCCGGCGATGATGACCCGCCGGTCGCGGCCGAGGCGGGTGCGGGCGACGACCGTGTCACCGTCGCGGATGACCTCGAGGTGCGCGAGTCCGGTGAGCGCCTGCTCGACGGCGTCCGCGAGGGGGGTCTCATCACCCGAGACGGACTCGATGTCGCAGATCGCCTGTGTGATCGAAACGGAGGACGCGGCGAGGTCGAGCTGGCGGGCGCGGCGGGTGCCCGCTGCATCCGGTGCAGGGTTCACGTACGGGTTCACCGGCGGGGATACGGGCACGGACACGGGCTGGGGGGTCGAAGGCACCCTACTAATCTAGAGGAATGACCGAGACAGAGTCCCCGCAGTCCGCCGTCCCCACCACCGCCTGGGGCTACGGCCTGGCCACCGTCGCCGAGGACGGCACGGTCCTCGACACCTGGTTCCCCGCTCCCCTGCTCGGCTCGCTGCCCGCCGGCCGCGACCGGTGGATCGTGCCCGCCTCGGTCACCGAACTCGCCGGGGCGGACCCGCGGCGTGCCGTGCGCCTCGAGACCGTGACGATCGAGATCGACCTCACCGCGCCGCCGGCCGGCACTGCGGATGCCTACCTGCGGCTGCACCTGCTCTCGCACCTGCTCGTCAGGCCCAACAGCATCAACCTCGAGGGCATCTTCGGCCACCTGCCCGTCGTGGTGTGGACGAACGCCGGCCCGATGCTTCCCGCCGACTTCGACCGGCTGCGCCCGGCCTTGCAGCGCGCGGGCATCCAGGCCAGCGGCGTTGACAAGTTCCCGCCGCTGCTGAACTACGTCACCCCCGACCGGGTGCGGATCGCGGACGCCTCGCGGGTCCGCCTCGGCGCCTACCTCTCCCCCGGCACCACGGTCATGCACGAGGGCTTCGTGAACTTCAACGCGGGCACCCTCGGCGTCTCCATGGTCGAGGGGCGCATTTCGCAGGGGGTCGTCGTCGGCAACGGCGCTGACATCGGCGGCGGCGCCTCGATCATGGGCACCCTGTCCGGCGGCGGCACCGAGCGCGTGCGCATCGGCGAACGCGCCCTGCTCGGCGCGAACTCCGGCATCGGCATCTCGATCGGGAACGATTCCGTCGTCGAGGCCGGCCTCTACGTCACGGCAGGCACGAAGGTGTCCCTGCCCGACCAGCCGCGCACCGCGGACGGCCGCATACAGACGATGAAGGCCGTCGAGCTGTCCGGGTTGCCGAATCTGCTCTTCCGACGCAACTCGATGTCGGGCGCCGTCGAGGTTCTCGCCCGCAGCGGGAACGGCATCGTCCTGAACGAGCAGTTGCACGCCTGACCCTGGTCCGACGAAAGCGGATGCCCGGCACGCGATCGCGTGCCGGGCATCCGTCGTTCTGCGGGTGTGCAGCTAGCGGCGGGGGAAGTCCCTGGCCGGGGAGCCCGTGTACAACTGCTGTGGGCGGCCGATCTTCGTCGTCGGGTCCGCGTTCATCTCGCGCCAGTGCGCGACCCAGCCGGGAAGGCGGCCCACGGCGAAGAGGACCGTGAACATGCTCGTCGGGAAGCCCATCGCCTTGTAGATGACGCCGGTGTAGAAGTCGACGTTGGGGTAGAGCTTGCGCTCGCGGAAGTAGTCGTCGTTGAGGGCGATGTGCTCGAGCTCCTTGGCGATGTCGAGGAGGTCGTCCTTGACGCCGAGGGCGGCGAGCACCTCGTCGGCGCTCTCCTTGACGAGGGTCGCGCGCGGGTCGTAGTTCTTGTACACCCGGTGGCCGAAGCCCATCAGGCGCACGCCCTGCTCCTTGTTCTTGACCCGTTCGACGAACTTCTCCACGCTCTCGCCGGAGGCCCTGATCTCGCCGAGCATCTTGAGCACGGCCTCGTTCGCGCCGCCGTGCAGCGGACCGGAGAGAGCGCTGATGCCGGCGGACACAGAGGCGAAGAGGTTGGCCTCGGTGGAGCCGACGAGGCGCACGGTCGACGTCGAGGCGTTCTGCTCGTGGTCTTCGTGCAGCATCAGCAGGCGTTCGAGCGCCTTGCTCACCACGGGATCGACTTCGTACGGCTCCGCGAGGGTCCCGAAGATGAGCTTGAGGAAGTTGTCGACGTAGCCGAGGGAGTTGTCCGGGTAGAGGAAGGCCTGCCCGACGCTCTTCTTGTGGGCGTACGCCGCCATGACCGGAAGCTTGGCGAGCAGGTGGATCGTGGCGATTTCGACCTGGTCCGGGTCGTTCGGGTCGAGCGAGTCCTGGTAGTACGCGGCCATCGCGGAGACGCCGGAGGCGAGCACGGACATCGGGTGCGCGTTGAACGGCAGCACGTCGAAGAAGCGGCGCATGTCCTCGTGCAGCAGGGTGTGCTTGCGGATGCGCTTGTCGAAGGCCTCGAGCTCGCCTGCGCTCGGCAGTTCGCCGTAGATGAGCAGCCACGCGGTCTCAAGGAAGTTGGAGTTCTGGGCGATCTGTTCGATCGGGTAGCCGCGGTAGCGCAGGATGCCCTTGCCGCCGTCGATGTACGTGATCGCCGAACGGGTCGCCGCGGTGTTCACGAAGCCGGAGTCCAGGGTGACGAGCCCGGTCTGCCGGGTCAGTGTCGAGATATCGATGCCGGAGGGGCCCTCGGTCCCGTGGGCGATCGGGAACTCGGCGATGCCCCCTGGGAAGGCGAGCGTCGCCCCCAAGGGGTCGATGGACGGTGTTCGCTGTACGACGTCGCTCACGGCGCCTCCCTGAATATCACTGAGTGTCACTGAATCACTGCCTTACGGACTGGGGGTGGCCGCCATGGCACACCGGTGTGGCTAGAGACGTCCAAGCGAATACAGCCTAATCGGCCCCACCACCTACTGTTGCATCCGCCAAAATTTCGGCAGTTTCACCGGAGGAGTGCCACAAGAATGTCGATGTTACCCGCTCCGGGTACACCGTGGGCAGTTGCTACTCTAGCGACCGGAGCCGAGCGGCGGCTGCGTGGATGCGCTCATCCGTCGCCGTGAGCGAGAATCGAACGTGCTGCGGGTACCCGTCCCCGTAGAAGGATCCCGGTCCGGCGAGGATGCCGAGGCCGGCGAGTTCGGCGATCGACTGCCAGCAGTCGACCCCCTTCGTCGCCCACAGGTAGAGGCCGGCCTCGCTCCTGTCGATCCGGTACCCGGCGGCCTCGATCGCCGGCAGCAGCACGGCTCGCCTGCCCCGGTACCGTTCACGCTGGGCCGCAACGTGGGAGTCGTCGCCGAGGGCGGCCACCATCGCGGCCTGGAGCGGCTGCGGGAGCATCAGGCCGGCGTGCTTCCGCACGGTGAGCACGCGGGCGAGCACGTCGGCGCAGCCGGCCGCGAAGGCGCCGCGGTAGCCGGCCATGTTGGACTGCTTGCTGAGGGAGTAGATCGCGAGCACGTTGCGCCGGTCGGTGCCGATCACGCGCGGGTCGAGGATGCTGGGAATCGGCTCGGACGCCCAGGGTCCCGCCCAGCCGAGCTCGGCGTAACACTCATCGGACACGATGACGGCCCCGAGGTCCCGTGCGCGCGCGACGGCGGCACGCAACTCGGACACCGACAGCACGCGGCCATCGGGGTTTCCCGGGCTGTTCAGCCAGATGAGCTTCGTCGTTGCCGGCCACGCGGCCGGGTCGTCGGAGGCGAACGCGTCGCATCCGGCCATCGCGGCGCCGATGGCATAGGTGGGGTATGCCGCGAGCGGGTGGACGACGGTGTCGCCCTCGCCGAGGCCGAGCATGAAGGGCAGGAGGGCGACGAGTTCCTTGGAACCGATCGTGGGGAGCACGTTGGCCGGCGTCAGCCCGGCGACCCCGCGACGACGCGCATACCAGTCGACGATCGCGGCCTGCAGCTCAGGCGTGCCGACGGTCTGCGGGTACGCGTGGGCATCCGTTGCCGCGGCGAGGGCGGTGCGCACGACGTCCGGGGTCGGATCGACGGGCGAGCCGATCGACAGGTCGACGATGCCGTCGGCGTGCGCGCGGGCCTGGGCCGCGAACGGCGCCATCTGGTCCCACGGGTAGTCAGGGAGCGGCTTGAGCACGACCGGTCAGACCTGCGGGGGCAGGACGGCGATGATCGGGTGGTCCTTGTGGATCACGCCGACCTTCGCGGCGCCGCCGGGAGACCCGATGTCATCGAAGAATTCGACGTTGGCCTTGTAGTACTCGGCCCACTGCTCGGGGACGTCGTCCTCGTAGTAGATGGCCTCAACGGGGCAGACCGGTTCGCAGGCGCCGCAGTCGACGCATTCGTCCGGGTGGATGTAGAGGGAACGGTCGCCCTCGTAAATGCAGTCGACCGGGCATTCGTCCACGCAGGCGCGGTCTTTCACGTCGACACACGGCAGGGCAATGACATAGGTCACGAGCGGGGAGCTCCCTTCACGAGCTGAACGTCCAGTCTAGGTCAAGCGCCCCGGGTCAGGCGTCGTGGCTCAGGCGCCCTGGCTCAGGCACCCTGGCTCAGGCGCCCTGGCCCGACCGGCCCCTTCGCTGCGGGAGCCGCGGCCAGGCCAGCACGAGCGAGGCGACGAGGGTCGGCAGCACCGTCCACAGCGTGCCGGCCAGTCCGGCGGGCACGAGCACGGAACCGCCCGTGCTCTTGAGCGACAACAGGAAGATCGATCCGACGAGGCCGATCGTGCACGCGAGCACGACCACCCGGTCGTCGAGCACGAGCCGGAGGCCGACGAGGAGGGCGCTCGCCGCCAGTGTCGCGAGAACGAGGCCGACGGGCAGGGTCACGGGGCCGAGCACGAGGGTGGCCTGGTGCGCCACCGTGCCGAGCACCCCGAAGACCACGCCGGCGGCGAGAGCGAAGAGGCTCGCGACGGCGCGCAGCGCTCCGGTCGCGAAGGCGCGGGGCGGCGCCGGGTCCGCCGGGTCTGTCGGGTCCGCCGGGTCCGCCGGGGACGGCTGCTTCGCCGCGCCCTCCGGGTCCGCTCCGGGCTGTGGTGCCTGAACGGCGGATGCCGCGGCCCGGCCTGCGGGCGCGGCCGGCGGCGGTGTGGCCCTCAGGTAGGTTTCGGTTCCCGTGACCGACCCGGCGGGGTCCCCGGGACGGACGGCCGTCACGACGCGTCCGTCAACGGTCCAGCGGTCCGGGTATGCGGAGAGGGCGGCGAGCTTCTGCTCGATGTGGTCGCTGACGTCGATCGCGACGATCCGCTGCCCGATGGCCTCGGTGACCCCGCGACTCACGAAGACCGGCACCCGGGAGGCGTGCGCGGCATCCACTGCAGCAGCCTGGAGCAGCTCGCTGCGGGCGCCGATCACGATCGCCGTCGCCCGGACCTCGTCGAGCACGGCGCGCACGGCCGCGGCGGGGTCTGTCGAAGGGGGCAGGACACGCCAGTCGCTGACGCCGAGTGCGGAGAGTGCCGCACGCACATCGGAGCTCGCCCCCGAGGTGCTGTCACCGGTGTCACCCGGCGCCCGGGCGCCGAAGAGCACGACGACCCCTGCGTCATCGCCGCGCAGGCGGGCGATGGTCCCGCCGGTGAACCAGGCCTCGTCGCCGGGACGGTCGTGCACGAAGACGATGCGTTCTGCACTGCCGGACATGACCATCGATGAGCTCCCCAGGGTCGGATTGGCGGACACCCACCTCAGAATAATAACTGGACATTCGCGGCCGACCGCCGGTAGAGTCGCTCGAGTAAGGATAGCCTTACCAAACTCAACCGCTCCCGAAGACCAGGAAACCGTGCTCGCAAACTATCTGATCGGCCTCCGTGAGGGCCTCGAAGCCGCACTCATCGTGACGATCCTCGTCGCCTATGTCGTCAAGATCGGGCGGAAGGACGTTCTGCCGCGAATCTGGGCGGGCGTCGGACTCGCCGTGCTCCTCGCGCTCGCCATCGGCGCCCTGCTCACCTACGGCACATACGGCCTCTCGTTCGCGGCCCAGGAGACGATCGGCGGACTGCTCTCGATCGCCGCGACCGGGCTCGTGACCTGGATGGTGTTCTGGATGCTCCGCACCGCGCGCACCCTCTCGAGCCACCTCCGCGGCAGCATCGACAAGTCCCTGCTCGGCTCCGGCATCGGGCTCGTCGTCGCCTTCATCGCCGTCGGCCGGGAGGGCATCGAAACGGCGCTGTTCCTCTGGGCCGCCGTGCAGGCGACCGGGGAGACCACCCTGCCGCTCCTCGGCGCCTTCCTCGGCATCGTCACGGCTGCCGGCCTCGGCTGGCTGATCTACTCGGGGATGCTGCGGATCAACCTCACGAAATTCTTCACCTGGACCGGCGGCATCCTCATCGTCGTCGCGGCCGGCGTGCTCTCCTACGGCGTGCACGACCTACAGGAGGCCGGCGTCCTGCCGGGCCTGCACAGCATCGCCTTCGACGTGAGCGCCGCCATCCCGCCGGACAGCTGGTACGGCACCCTGCTCAAGGGAACGCTCAACTTCTCCCCCGCGACGACCTGGCTCGAACTCCTGGTCTGTGTCGCCTACGTCGGAACCACGCTCACCTTCTTCGCCCGCGCAGTCCACCGCGGCCGCACCCGAACCACCTCGACGGAGGATCTGCCCGACACCGTGCTGGCAAGCGCCTGATCGCTCCGCAACCCGAAAACTCCCGTCGGCTCGGTTCGAATCGGCTCGGTTCGAATCGGCTCGGTTCGAATCGGTTCGGGCTCCCTCGCTCGCCCGTCGCACACCGGGCGCGCCCGGCATCCGCGCCGCGGACCATGTTCCCGCCCCACCACCCCTAAGGACTCCATGCAGCCCCGAATCCTCCCCCTCGCCGGGAGCGTCACCCTCGGCCTCGTCTCCCTGCTCGCCCTCACCGGCTGCGTCCCGAACGCCTCGGCGCCCGGCGCCGCGCACGCCGCCCTGACCGTCGACAGCAGCGCGACGGCGTGCACCGTGTCCGGAGCGGAGGCCCCGGCCGGCAACGTCACCTTCACCGTCTCGAACTCCGGAGACCAGGTCACCGAGTTCTACCTCCTCGGCGACGACCAGCTCCGCATCGTGGGTGAGGCGGAGAACATCGGCCCCGGCCTCAGCCGTACCCTCGTCGTCGACCTGAGCGCCGGCAGCTACTTCACGGCGTGCAAGCCCGGCATGACCGGTGCGGGCATCGGCCAGGCCCCGTTCACCGTGACTCCGGCGAGCGCTGCGGATGCCGCGACGAACGCCCCCGGCGACGCCGAACTCAGCGCGCGCATCGACACCGCGAACGCCAACTATGCGTCCTACGTGAAAGACCAGATCGGCCAGCTCGTCACCGGGACCGCCGCGTTCGCCGCCGCATACACCGCCGGCGACGACGACACCGCCCGCGGACTCTACGCGGCCACCCGCGCGCACTGGGAGCGGGTCGAGACCGTCGCGGAATCCTTCGGCGACCTGGATCCGAAGCTCGACCTCCGCGAGGCCGACCTCGAAGAGGGCCAGGACTGGACCGGCTGGCACGCCATCGAGAAGGACCTCTGGCCGACCGAGGCCGAAGCTGGCTTCGCCGCATACCCGGCCGCCGAGCGCGCTCGCCTTGCCGGACTGCTCGTCACGGACACGGCGACCCTGAACGAGAAGGTGCAGCCGCTCACGTTCACTCTTTCCCAGCAGACCAACGGCGCGATCGGTCTCCTCGACGAGGTCGCGAGCGGCAAGGTCACCGGCGAGGAGGAGGTCTGGTCACACACCGACCTCTGGGACTTCCAGGCCAACGTCGACGGCGCCCGGGTGCTCTACGCCGGGGTGCGGGACGTCCTCGTGCAGAAGGATGCCGCCCTCGCTGCAACCCTCGACACCCGCTTCACCGCCCTGCAGAGCCTCCTCGACGCCCAGCGAGTCGGCGACGGCTTCGTCCTGTACACCGACCTGTCCACCGGCACCGTCAAGGGCCTCGCCGACCAGGTCAACGCCCTCGCCGAACCCCTCGGCCAGCTCACCGCGGCTCTCGTCCTGTGATGAAGGGCGGCGATTCGCGAGAGCGGAAAAATGGCCCCTTCCCGCGCGCCGAAGGGGCCGAAACTCCGCTCTCGCGGGAGGAAGGGGACGACCAGGCGGATGCCGGCGCGAGCGCGTCGGGGACGGCGCCCGCCGTCGGGGCGCCAGCGAAAGCCCCGCGCGGCATCTCCCGGCGCGGCCTCCTCGGCCTCGCCGGGGCAGGCGTCGCGGGCCTCGGCATCGGTATCGCCGCTGACCGCGGGGTTCAGGCCCTCGCAGCAGCGGGCGCCCCGGCAGCGGGAAGCACCGTCTACCCGTTCTACCAGGATCACCAGGCCGGCATCGTGACGCCCGCCCAGGACCGGCTGCACTTCGCGGCGTTCGATCTGACCCCAGGAGCCAGCCGCGCCGACCTGGTCTCCCTGCTGCAGGACTGGACGACCGCGGCCGCCGCCCTGACCGCCGGTCACGACATCGGCCGGTACGGGGCCGTCGACGGGCCGTACGATGCCCCGCCAGAGGACACCGGCGAGGCGTTCGGGCTGCCTCCGGCCGGCCTGACGATCACGGTCGGCTTCGGCCCGACGCTCTTTGCGACGAGCGCAGGCGAGGACAGGTTCGGCCTCGCATCCGCTCGCCCGGACGCCCTCGTCGACCTGCCGCACTTTCCAGGAGACCAGCTCGATGCCACGCGCAGCGGCGGCGACCTCTGCGTCCAGGCCTGCGCCGACGACCCGCAGGTCGCGGTGCACGCGATCCGCAACCTGTCCAGGATCGCCTTCGGTCGCGCGGCGATCCGCTGGTCGCAGCTCGGCTTCGGTCGCACCTCGTCGACGAGCACGAGCCAGGCCACCCCGCGCAACCTCTTCGGGTTCAAGGACGGCACCGCCAACATCAAGGCCGAACAGCCGGCCGTCGTCGACGACCAGGTCTGGGTCGGCTCGGGCGACGGCCCCGCGTGGCTCACCGGGGGCTCCTACCTCGTCGCCCGGCGGATCCGGATGACGATCGAGACCTGGGACCGCACCGCACTGCGCGAACAGGAAACCGTGTTCGGCCGCACCAAGGGCGAAGGCGCCCCGCTCTCCGGCGGCACCGAATTCACCGAGCCCGACTTCGCCGGCACCGGCAAGGACGGCGCCCCGCTGATCGACCCGGCCTCACACGTGCGCCTAGCCCACCCCGCCCAGAACAAGGGGGTGCAGATGCTGCGGCGCGGTTACAACTTCGTGGACGGCAACGACGACCTCGGCCGGCTCGAGGCCGGGCTGTTCTTCATCAGCTACCAGCGCCGCCCCTCGCAGTTCACGACCGTGCAGCTCGCCCTCGCGCGGCACGACGCCATGAACGAGTACGTCCGGCACGTCGGTTCAGCCCTTTTCGCCGTCCCGCCCGGCGCCGCCCGCGGCAGCTACCTCGGCGCCGCCCTCTTCGCCTGACCGCCGCCGCGGCGCATCCGCCCGCCCTTTCCGCGAGAGCGCACTTGTGGC
>NZ_JASJXJ010000052.1:0-23039 GCF_035018685.1 Cryobacterium sp. RTC2.1 | reverse complement strand
CGCGGCGACCGCTGACCCTGCGACCGCCGCCGAGCGACTCGCCGCCGCGAAGGCCGACCTGGCCGCCTGCCAGACCGCCATCACCGCGGTCCTCGCCGGCCAGAAGACCGTCGACACGGCCCAGCAGGACGTGCTGACCCTCGTGACCGCGCTGAACTCCGCCGTCACCGGCCTCACCGACGCCGTCACGGCGGCGAATGCCGCCACGACGACCGCGACGACCGGAAGCTCAACCGGGACCACGGGAGCCACCGGCACCGGCACGACAACGGGTGCGACCGGCACGACAACGGGTACAGCAGCAACCGCGGGCACCACGTCAGGGACAGCAACGGGCACCACGTCCACCGCCACCGGAACCACCGGGACGACCGGAACCATCTCCGGAGCCGGCACGGGCTCGACGGCGACGACGACGGTCGCCTCGGCCGAGACGATCGTCGCCGACCGGGCCGACATCGCCGCGGCAGGGGCTCAGCTCGCCATCGCCCAGAAGCAGGCCACCCTCGCCACCCTCACGGCCCCGTACGCCGGAACCGTCGCCGCGGTGGCGATCCTTGCCGGCGACACCGTCTCGGCGGCGTCGACCACCGCCGTCATCACGATCCTCGGCAATGACGGCTACGTCATCGACTCGACCGTGTCCCTCGCGAGCGTCGCGAGCCTCGAGGTCGGCCAGACCGCGAAGATCGAACTCGCCACGACGGGAACGGAACTGACCGGGGTCGTCAGCTCCATCGGCATCCTGAACGTCTCGACGTCGTCGACGCCGAAATATGCGGTCACCCTCGCCGTCGACGCGACGGACGCCACAATCCTGACGGGGGCCTCCGCCCAGGTCACGGTCGCGATCGAGAGCACGGATGCCGTGCTCACCGTGCCGACCTCTGCCGTGCACCGCGACGGCTCGGCATACACCGTCGACGTGCTCGTCGCCGGTACCTCCACCTCGACGACGGTCACGGTCGGCGCGGTCGGCACCGAGTTCACCGAGATCGACTCCGGCCTCGTGGCCGGCGACGTCGTGATCCTCGCCGACCTGGACGACGCGATCCCGGGGACCGCGGCCGACACGAGCTCGAGCCTCACCAGCCTCGGCGGTTCGAGCAGTGGAAGCAGCACCGATTTCCAGGGCGGCCCGCCATCCGGCGACTTCAGCGGCTTCAGCGGTGGCACCCCGCCCCAGGGCTGAGCCCACGTTCCGAATTCAGGAGATGGCCTCGGATTCCGGCCAGAACCGGTCAGAAAACCGGTTCAGCCGGGCGCAACTCCTGAATTCGGAACGGGGGCGGCGGTGGATTCGACGCGGGGCGCGAACGGGTGAGGTTCAGCCCTGGGCCGGGCGGGCGGTGCTCGACCGCACCATCAGCTCGAACGGGATGGCGGTGTCGAGTCCGACCGGGTCGTGCTTTCCCGGCTGCAGCTCGTCGAGCAGGATCTCGACGGCCTTGTCTCCCTGCCACTGCGGGAACTGGGCGATCGTGGTCAGCCCGAAGAAGTCGGCGAGGTCGTGGTCGTCCGTCCCGACCACGGAGACGTCCCGCGGCACGACCAGTCCGAGGTCGCGCGCGGCGAGGATGCTGCCGATCGCCATTTCGTCCGACGCGGCGAAGATCGCGGTGGGACGCTCGTGCGGGTTGCCGAGCAACTGCTTCGCGGCCTGGTACCCGCCGCGGACCGTGAAGTCTGCCGCCTGGAACAGGGCGGGCGTCGGCGTGATGCCCGCGCCGGTCAGCGCGAGCTCGTAGCCGAGCCGCCGGTTCGTCGGCAGGTGGAAGTCGAGGTCGAGCTCGAGGTTGCCTCCGATATGCGCGATCCGGGTGTGCCCGAGCGCGAGCAGGTGCTCGGTCGCGAGACGGGCGACGGCGACATCGTCGATCGTGAGGGTACGCACCCCGGGGATCGGACCGCCGATGCCGACGAGCGGCTTCTTGAGCGCGTGCAACCGGGCCACCTCATCCGGGCTCAGCTCGAGGGAGACCGCGATGACGGCATCCACTCTCTGGCGCAGCAGGAAGTGCTCGAAGACGCTGCGGCGTTCGTCGTAGTCCCCGGCGAGGCTGTAGAGGGTGAGGTCGAAACCGCCGCGGAGCAGCGCCTTCTGCGCGCCCTCGACGACATTGGAGAAGAACCAGCGGTCGAGGAACGGCACGACGACGCCGATGTTCTTCATCCGACCGGATGCGAGGCTTGAGGCGTTCGAGGACACGACGTAGCCGAGTTCCCCCGCAACGGTCTCGACCCGGAGCCGGGTGGCCGGGGAGACATGCCCGTTGCCGCTCAGGGCGCGGGACACCGTCGCTGTGGACACGCCCGCCTGGCGGGCGACGTCGTCGATGCCGACCATGCGGCTCCTCACAAGTCAGGGGGAAATGGCCCTTCAGCGATCATATCGAGCGGGCGCATCCGCCAGCCGTCAGCGACGGTTCCGGACGCAATTTCGCACGGGGGCAATTCCCTTGTATTCTGTCTGAGCGTCTCCGGTCAGGTGGTTTCACATGGTCGGGTGCGCAATGGCAAGTTACCCAAGTGGCCAAAGGGATCTGACTGTAAATCAGCCGTCGTAGACTTCGGGGGTTCGAATCCCTCACTTGCCACCACCCAATGCCCCCGGAAACCCCGTGTTTCCGGGGGTTTTTGCGTCTCCTTCCCGGCTCTCCCCTGCGTCATCTACCGTGGAACCATGACTGCTCCCGCCCGGACCGAACTGCTCCGCCTCGCCAAGGACACCGCGCTCGTCGCGGGGGAGCTGGCCGCGCGGCGACGCGCGGAGGGTGTCGAGGTGGCCGCGTCCAAGTCCTCGCCGGAGGACATCGTCACCTTCGCAGACCGGGAGACCGAGAACCTGATCCGCGCGCTGCTCGCCGAGGCGCGGCCGAATGACGGCTTCTTCGGCGAGGAATCCGCGGCGACCCCCGGCACCTCCGGCCTGACCTGGGTCGTCGACCCGATCGACGGCACGGTCAACTTCCTCTACGGGATCCCCGCCTGGGGCGTCAGCGTCGCCGTCGTCGAGGGCGACGACCCGGCCACCTGGACGACCGTGGCCGGCGCCGTCTTCAACCCGGCGCTCGGCGAACTCTTCACGGCCTCGGCGGGCGGCGGCTCACACCTCAACGGCAGCAGGCTCCAGGTCAAGACCGGCGTTCCCCTCAACCTCGCACTGGTCGGAACCGGGTTCTCCTACCGGGCGGCCATGCGGCTGCGGCAGGCGAACGTCGTACACGGCCTCATCGGCCGGGTACGGGACATCCGCCGGATCGGTTCGGCCGCGCTCGACCTCTGTTCGGTTGCCGCGGGGCGCCTCGACCTCTACTACGAGCGCGGGCTCAACCCGTGGGACCAGGCCGCTGGCGCGCTCGTCGCCCGCGAGGCCGGCGCGCGCGTCGGAGCCTTCGGCGAGGACCGGGAGGGAATCGACCTCCTGATCGCAGGGGCACCCGACCTGTACGCCGACTTCGAGCCGATACTGGCCCCACTCTTCAGCGAATTCATGAGTTCTCAGGAACGGTGACGCGTCGGCCGCCGGATGCCCGCCGATGCCGGGGTGACAGCGGAAATCCGGCCGAAACAGCGCCCCCAATAGTGACGGCAAAATACCCCGTTTTGGGGTGTCATTACGTGCACAGGAATGGAATATTCGGGCCTCGCGGGTTAGCCTGTAGTGATTCGTTACTTTGGCCAGGCCAAGACGACCACTCTCTCGCCACTGTCAGCCCCGCCGAAAGAATCCACCCGACTTTGTCTTCTCACTCCTCCACACCGCGTGAACGCGCGCGTGCCGCGAGTGACTCTGGAAGCCCGGCAGTGACCGATTCTTCCGCTCCGGCGCAGCCCGTCCAGCAGGCTGTCCCCGTGCATCCGGCCGCACTGACCCGCCGGGAACTGCGCGAGCAGGAACGCCTCGCCGCGACACCCCTGGCCGCTGCACACCGCGCCGCAGCAGCCGACGCACTCGCCGTTCCCGCCGTTCCCGCCGTTCCCGCCGTTCCGAACGCCGTGCGGCCGATCGAACTCAGCGCCGACGCTGCGCAGGTCCTCGCCGATGAACTCGCCGAACCCGAACTCGCCGCCGTGACGGTCAACGACACCGACCGCCTGATTGCTGCCCCGGCCGCCGCAGACGCACCCGTGACCGACCTCGACCAGCTCCTGACGGATGCCGGGACGCCGACCACCTCGATCCCCCTGCCGACCAGGTCCCAGGTTCGCGCCGCGAAGTCCGGCCACGGTGCCGCCGGGGCGATCCGGGCCCTGGACGACGGCGGCCAGCCGGTCCGCCCGTCTCGGACCGGGTCGCGGACCGCCTCTCGGGCACTCCGCAGCGGCACGATGAAGCAGTCGACCCAGCGACCCGCCGTCCAGGCGCCGTCCCAGCGGCCGGCACCGAAGCTGCGCCGCCTCGCCACGACGGGCGTCACGGTCGTCGCCATGGCCTTCGTCGCCCTGATGGCCGTGTCGACATCGCTTCCCGCCGAGGCGCTGCTCTCCTCGGCCGACGTGCAGGCCGCCGCCCGGCTCTCCACGCAGACCTCACCGGCCGAGCCGGCCCAGACGCTCAGCATGGACGGCGGCACGGACACGATTTCCGTCACGCGTGACGGCTTCGAATCGAAGTCGATCGCCGAGGTCGCAGCGGCGAGCGGCATCCGCATGGAAGCGACCTTCACCAACAACCCGAACGGCACGATCCAGTGGCCCTTCGCGGTCGGCGTGCACATCGGCGACCGGTTCGGTTATCGCAACTGCGCCGGTTGTTCCGCTGACCACCAGGGCCAGGACTTCAACCCCGGCATCGGCGCCCCGATCCAGTCCATCGCCGACGGCGTCGTGAGCTTCACCGAAGACGGCGAAGGCAGCCTCGGCGTGCATATGATCATCGACCACGTCATCGACGGCAAGGTCGTCTCGAGCGTCTACGCGCACATGATCCACGGCTCCATGCTCTTCAAGACCGGCGACGTCGTCAAGGTCGGCCAGGTCATCGGCAAGGTCGGTAACACGGGAATGTCCACCGGCCCGCACCTGCACTTCGAGATCCGCCTCGGCGGCAAGGACGGCGTCCACGTCGACCCGCTCGTCTGGCTCCGCGCCAACACGAACTAGAGCCCCCCGCGCGCCCGGTGGCGCCAGCCGGTGGCGCTAGTCGGTGGCGTCGCTCGTGCGGCCGCGATCGATGGCTTCGAGCAGGCTCGTCGGCAGCGCGAACGGGGTGAGTCCGGCGATGCTCAGTAGGTCGTCCCCTGCCCGCACCGTGGGTTCGAGGGCGACGACCTGGTTGTGCAGGCGTTCCATCTGGATGTCCAGGCGATTGGCGACATCCGCTGCCTCTTTGAGCTCGGCGACGAGGTTCGCCGGCACGACGCCGCGGTACTTGTAGAAGATCTTGTGCTCGAGGCTCGCCCAGAAATCCATCGCGACGGTGCGGATCTGGATCTCGACGGTGACCGGCTCGACCCGGTCGGACATGAACACCGGGATCGCCACGATCAGATGCAGGCTCTTGTAGCCGTTCGACTTGGGGGCGGCGACGTAGTCCTTGACCTCGAGGACGGTGACGTCTTCCTGGCTGGTCAGCATGTCGAGCACCCGGTAGGTGTCGGAGATGAAGCTGCAGGTGACCCGGATGCCCGCAATGTCCTGGATCTGCCGGCGGATGTCCTCGAGGTCGAGCGGGCAGCCCTTGCGGAGAGCCTTGTTCAGGATCCCCTCCGGCGACTTGATCCGGGAGCTGACATGCTCGATCGGGCTGTAGTCGTGGATGGACGCGAACTCTTCCTTGAGGATGTTGATCTTCGTCATCATCTCGTCGGTCGCGAACTTGTAGGACATCATGAAGCGGGTGAGCTCGGTCTTGATCTCATGGTGGCGCGCCTTCTCGGCGTCGCTCTCGGCCTGCATCTCAGCGTGTGTTTCCGCGTGTGTCTCGACGTAGGCTCCTGCACGGGACACTGCGCGAGCCCCAGACCGGGTTCCTGGCCCTGAACCGGACTCGACGACGAGGTCGGTATCCGTGCTCTCCTGCGCGACCAGGTCGGTATCCGTGCTCTGCTGGATGCCGGCGACGCTGTCGGTCTGTGGGGCGGTCACGGTGTGCTCCTTCTACGGGCTCCCAATCGGCGCCGCTCCCTCAATCCTCCCACTTCGGGCTGAACGGCAGCCGCTGAGGGAGGGTGGAGCTAGGCGCGCAGCCAGGCCGTGGTGTCGCCGGGCAGGGTGCGTCCCGTGAGCGGTTCGCTCGCGAGCAGCACCTCGCCGGCGGGCAGCGTGACGGATGCCGCCCCCGTGTTCGCGACAACGGTCACGCTGCCGTTCGTGAACGCCACGACCGCGTCACCGAGCCCGTCCAGCCCGTTCAGCCAGGACACCGAACCGAGCCCGAGGCCGTGCTCCTTGCGGAGCCTGAGGGCGAGCTTGTAGAGCTCGAGGGTCGACGTTGGCACGCCTTCCTGCACGTCGCGGGCGAGTTCGCCCCAGATGGCCGGCTGCGGCAACCAGCTGGCCGCGGTCGGGCCGAAACCGTAGGACGGCGCAGAGCCGACCCAGGGCAGCGGCACGCGGCATCCGTCCCTGCCGTAGCGTTCACCGTTGGTGCGGAACCAGGTCGGGTCCTCGCGAGCGGTGTCCGGCAGGTCGACGACCTCGGGCAGGCCGAGCTCCTCGCCCTGGTACAGGTAGCTCGAGCCGGGCAGGGCGAGCATGAGGGCGGATGCCGCCCGCGCGCGACGCAGGCCGACGACGGTATCGGGAAGGCCGACCGTCTTCGGGCCGATGCCGTGACCCTGCAGGTTGTCGCCCGTCAGCGCGAGGCGCGAAGCGTGCCGGACCACGTCGTGGTTGGAGAGCACCCAGGTGCTCGGCGCCCCGACCGCGCTGAACGCGGCGAGGGAATCGTCGATGACGCGGCGGAGGGCTGGGCCGCCCCAGAGAGTCTCGAGGTAGGCGAAGTTGAAGGCCTGGTGCATCTCGTCTGGGCGCACCCACTCGGCGACGTGGCTGAGCGGGTCGACCCAGGCCTCGGCGGCCAGGATCCGGTCGCCGGGGTACTCGTCGAGCACGAGCCGCCAGTCGCGGTAGATCTCGTGCACTCCGGGCTGCGCCCAGTACGGGGCGGTCGCGGCGGACTCGGCGACGACGCCGGGCTCGAGCGCGGTGGCTCCGCCCATGCTGCCGCCGTCCGCGGGGGGAGTGTAGTCAGGGAGGCCTGCGGCCTTGATCATGCCGTGTGCGACGTCGACCCGGAAGCCGTCGGCGCCGCGGTCGAGCCAGAAGCGCAGCACGTCGCGGAACTGTGCGCGCACCCAGGGGCTCTGCCAGTCGAAGTCCGGCTGGCTCGAGTCGAAGAGGTGCAGGTACCACTGGCCAGGAGTGCCGTCGGCCTCCATGACGCGGGTCCACGCGAGACCGCCGAAGACGGATTCCCAGTTGTTCGGCGGCAGCTGGCCGTTGACGCCCTTGCCGTCGCGGAAGATGTAGTGCCCGCGCTCCTCGCTGCCTGGGCCGGCCGCGAGGGCGGCCTGGAACCAGGGGTGATCGCTCGAGGAGTGGTTGGGCACGAGGTCGACGATGACCCGGATGCCGAGATCGTGCGCCGTCGCCTGCAGGGTGGCGAAATCGTCGAGGGTGCCGAAGAGTGGATCGACGTCGCAGTAGTCGGCCACGTCGTAGCCTGCGTCGCGCTGGGGCGACGTATAGAACGGTGAAAGCCAGATCGCGTCGATCCCGAGATCGCGCAGGGCCGGGAGTCGGCTGGTAATACCGGCGAGGTCGCCCATACCGTCGCCGTTCGAGTCAGCAAACGAGCGCGGGTAGATCTGGTAGATAACGGCGGTACGCCACCATTCGGAGCCTGTCATGACGAAAACTTTACTGCATGGAATCCCTCATGAAAGCGTTTGCAGAAATCTATGCTTAAACGATTCCGACAAACTTTCAAATACCATCGTGCTTTGAATTGCCAATCAACAGCCGATCGACTAAACATGTAAACGCTTGCACTTTTATTTGTTCGTTCTATGAGAGGCACACCAATGATGGTGAAGAAGAAAGCCCTGCTTGCCGCCGGCGCCGTACTGGCCGCCGCAACACTGGCCCTGACCGGCTGTTCAGGCGGAGGGGCCGCCTCGACAGCGAGCTCCACGGCCGCCGCCGGCTCCGGAAGCCTGACCGTCTGGGTCGACGCCGACCGCGCACCCGTGCTCAAGGATGCCGCCGCAGCGTTCACCCAGGAGACCGGTGTCGAGGTGAAGCTGGTCCAGAAGGACTTCACCAAGATCCAGGACGAGTTCATCGCCCAGGTTCCCACCGACAAGGGCCCGGACATCACGATCGCCGCCCACGACTGGCTCGGCAACTTCGTCGCCAACGGCGTCGTGCAGCCGGTCGAACTCGGCGACACCGCCGCCAACTACCAGAAGGTCGCGGTCACGGCGATGAGCGTCGAGGGCAAGACCTACGGCGTCCCGTACTCCATCGAGAACATCGCGCTGCTCCGCAACACCGCGCTCGCCCCGGCCGCCCCCGCCAGCTATGACGACATGGTCGCAGCGGGCAAGGCCGCCGGCACCGAGTTCCCGTACCTCGTGCAGCTCGGCCCGGACGCCGACCCGTACCACCTGTACCCGTTCCAGACCTCCTTCGGCGCCCCGGTCTTCGGCACCAACGCCGACGGCAGCTACAACGCGAACGACCTGTCCATCGGCAACGCCGGTGGCGAGGGCTTCGCGACCTGGCTCGGCGCCCAGGGCGCTGCAGGCAACCTGAGCCTCAACGTCACGAGCGACATCGCCAAGGAGAAGTTCCTCGCCGGGGCCTCGCCGTTCCTGATCACCGGCCCGTGGAACGTCCCCGACGCCCAGAAGGCCGGCATCACCGTCGCCGTCGACCCGATCCCCTCGGCCGGCGGCCAGACCGCACAGCCGTTCGTCGGCGTGCAGGGCTTCGTCGTGAGCGCCAAGAGCAAGAACGCCCTCGCCGCGAACGAGTTCCTGGTCAACTACATCGGCAGCGAAAAGGTCCAGACCGCCCTCTACAAGGTCGGCGGGCGGGCTCCGGCCAACACCGCGGCCTTCGAGGCAGCCAGCTCCGACCCGATCACCGCCGGCTTCGGCAAGGTTGCGGCCACGGCCGTCCCGATGCCGAGCATCCCGCAGATGGGCAAGGTCTGGCAGTTCTGGGGTGTCACCGAAGCGGCGATCATCTCCCAGAAGGGTGACCCGGTCGCCCTGTGGCAGAAGATGACCGCCGACATCCAGACCGCCATCAAGTAACGAAGCGCCACAGCGCCACAGCGCCACAAGCACCACAGCACGACGGATGCCCGTCCCCGTCCCCCGAGGACGGGCATCCGCTCACCAGCACAACCTGCACCCGAGAAAGCGGACGACGATGACCACACCACGCACCGAGCAGGACGCGGCGCAGCTCCGGCAGACGAAACGCTCCCGGCGGGCCGCCCGGGTCGCCGAGGCCGCCTCCGCCGGGGTCAAGGTGCTCCTCGTCAAAATCGTGCTTCTGGGCATCGTCGACGCGATCAGCGTCTACGCCCTCTTCGTGCTCGTGATGAAGCAGGACTGGGTCGTCGTCGGCCTCGTCGCCTTCGTCACCCTGGTCGTCAACTGGATCTACTTCAGCCACCAGAAGCTCCCGGCCAAGTACCTCGCGCCCGGGCTGATCTTCCTGCTCATCTTCCAGATCTTCGTGATCGGCTACTCCGGCTACATCGCCTTCACCAACTACGGCACCGGTCACAACAGCACCAAGGCCGACGCGGTCAACGCGCTCATCGTCTCCTCGCAGGAGCGGGTTCCCGACTCCGCGAGCTACGGCCTCACCGTGCTCGAACAGTCCGGCGAGTTCAGCTTCCTCGTCACCGACCCCGACGGCACCATCAGCGTCGGTTCGGCGACGAGCCCCCTCCGGGTCGTCACCGACGCGACGACGGATGCCACGGGCAAGGCCACCGGCCTCGCCGGCTACACGTCGCTGCGCTTCGCCGACATCGTCGCCCAGCAGCAGGCGATCGCCGCGCTCTCCGTCCCCGTCTCGGACGACCCGAACGACGGGTCCCTCCGCACCCCCGACGGGTCGAGCGCTTACCTCTACGTCTCCGACCTGGTCTACTCCGCCGCCGACGGCACCATGACGAACAGCAGCACCGGCGTCGTCTACGCCGACAACGGCAAGACCGGCTCCTTCGTGGCGCCGAGCGGCGAGGAACTGCTCCCCGGCTGGAAGGTCGAGGTGGGCTTCGCGAACTTCGTGCACGCCTTCGGCTCCGAGTCCATCCGCGGGCCGCTGATCAGCGTCACCCTCTGGACCTTCGCCTTCGCCTTGCTCTCGGTGCTGACCACGTTCGGGCTCGGGCTCTTCCTCGCGATCGTCTTCAACGACCTGCGGATGCGCGGACGGAACGTCTACCGGGTGGTGATGATCCTGCCGTACGCCTTCCCAGCCTTCCTCTCCGCCCTCGTCTGGGCGGGCATGCTCAACCCGCAATTCGGCTTCGTGAACCAGGTGCTCTTCGGCGGGGCGGACATCCCCTGGCTGACCAACGAATGGCTCGCGAAGTTCAGCATCATCTTCGTCAACCTCTGGCTCGGCTTCCCGTACATGTTCCTGGTCTGCACCGGGGCTCTGCAGTCGATCCCGACCGAGATCCAGGAGGCCGCGACCGTGGACGGGGCGAGGCCCTGGCAGGTGTTCCGGCTGATCAAGCTCCCGCTGCTGCTCGTCTCGGTCGCGCCGCTGCTGATCTCCTCGTTCGCGTTCAACTTCAACAACTTCAACCTGATCTACATGCTCACCGGCGGCGGTCCCCGAGACGTCACGGCCGGCGTGAACGTCGGGGCCACCGACATCCTGATCTCGATGGTCTACAAGGTGGCCTTCGTCGGCGCGAGCCGGGACTACGGGCTCGCGAGCGCGTTCTCGATCATCATCTTCCTGCTGGTCGCGCTCGTGTCGATCGTCAGCTTCAAACAGACCAAGGCGCTAGAGGAGTTGAACTGAGATGCGAATCGCAGCCCCCGAAACCAGTGACCTGTACATCCCGACCAAACGACCGTTCCACTTCGGCCGGTGGTTCTCCCGCACCGGCTGGCGGCACCTCGTCGGCGCCGTCATGGTCGTGTTCTCCGCATTCCCGCTGCTCTACGTGCTCTCCGCGTCGCTGCACCCGGGTGGCACCCTGATCACGGCGAACGGCCTCTTCAACGAGGTCGACCTCGGCAGCTACTCGACCCTGTTCAACCTGCCGCAGCAGCCATACGCCGCCTGGTACGGCAATACGCTCCTGATCGGAACGATCACCTCGGTGTGCACCGTCTTCCTCGGAGCGCTCGCCGCATATTCCTTCTCCCGCATGCGCTTCCGCGGGCGTCGGGCGGGGCTCCTGATGCTCGTCCTCGTGCAGATGTTCCCACAGCTCCTCGCCGTCGTCGCGATCTTCCTGCTGCTCAGCGGCATCTCGGACATCTTCCCCGCGATCGGCCTCGACACCCAGATCGGGCTGATCATGGTCTACCTCGGCGGCGCCCTCGGCGTGAACACCTACCTGATGTACGGCTTCTTCAACACGATCCCCGCCTCGATCGACGAGGCGGCCAAGATCGACGGCGCCGGCCATGCCCGGATCTTCTTCACGATCATCCTGCGGCTCGTCGCCCCGATCCTCGCGGTCGTCGGCCTGCTCTCCTTCGTCGGCACGACGAATGAGTTCGTGATCGCGAGCATCGTGCTCATCACGCCGGAGAAGCAGACGCTCGCCGTCGGCCTCTACCAGTTCGTCTCCCAGGAGTTCTCGAGCAACTACTCGGTGTTCGCCGCCGGAGCCGTGCTCGCGGCGCTGCCGGTGATGGCCCTGTTCCTGTTCCTGCAGAAGTACATCGTCGGCGGGCTGACCGCCGGGTCCGTCAAGTAATCGGCACGATGCGCCCGCAGCCCTCTGCAGAGCCCCATCACGACGGGTCACCGCTCTACGTCTCCACCCAGACTCCCGCGCTCGGGGAGAGGGTGCGGGTGCGGGTGCGCGTTCCCCGGCAGTTCGGCTGTGTCAGTGCCGTCTACGCGCGGTCCAACCCCGACAGGGAGCCTCGATTCAATGCGGCGCACCTGCTCGGCACGGTCGACGGCACGCAGTGGGTCGACGGCGCCCAGTGGTGGGAGGCCGAGGTGCTCGTGGAGAACCCGGTGCACGGTTACCGGTTCCTCCTCACGCGGGTCGACGGCAGCCACGCCTGGCTGAACGCGAGCGGCGTGCATTCCATCGAGACGCTCGACTCGGAGGACTTCAAGCTCGTCACGTTTGCTCCGCCGCCCGAGTGGGCGCGGTCGACCGTGATGTACCAGGTCTTCCCCGACCGGTTCGGCCGGTCCGCGAGGGCCGACGGGCGGGAGGCACCCGCGTGGGGCATCCCGGCGGGCTGGAGCGACGGCGTCGACAGGGAACAGCCCGGTCGTTCGCACCAGTTCTACGGCGGTGACCTCGACGGCGTGGTCGACCACCTCGACCACCTCGCCCGGCTCGGCATCACCCTGATCTACCTGACCCCGGTGTTCCCCGGTGCCTCCAACCACCGCTACGACGCCTCGAGCTTCAGCGAGGTCGATCCCCTGCTCGGCGGCGACGATGCCCTGGTCCGGCTCGTCAGTGCCGCGCACGCGAACGGCCTCCGGGTGATCGGCGACCTCACGTCCAACCACTCGGGCGATCGCCACGACTGGTTCCGGGCCGCGCACCGCGCCCCGGCGGCCCCCGAGGGTGCCTTCTACTATTGGCTCGACGAGGAGCACGACGGCTACGCCTCCTGGCTCGGCGCGCGCAGCCTGCCCAAGTTCAACTGGGCCTCGGCAGAGCTCCGGCGGCGGTTCATCGAGGGCCCCGACTCCGTCGTCGCGCACTGGCTCGAGCCGCCGTACAGCCTCGACGGCTGGCGCATCGACGTCGCCAACATGACCGGGCGGATGCTCGGCGACGACCTCAACGCCGAGGTGCGCCAGACCATCCGCCGCACCATGATCGAGGTCAACCCCGACACGATCCTGCTCGGTGAAAGCACCAATGACGCCGCGAGCGACTTCCAGGGCGACGCCTGGCACGGCGCGATGACCTACGCGAACTTCACCCGGCCGGTCTGGGGCTGGCTCTCGAAGCCGAACAGTCCCTCCTCGTTCTTCGGCCTGCCCTATGGCACGATCCCGCAGTACACCGGGGTGCAGTTCGTCGAGGCGCATCGCCGCTTCACCGCCGGGTTCCCCTGGCGCACGCGGCTCGCCACGATGAACGCCCTCGACACGCACGACACACCTCGCTTCCGCACTCACGCCCTGGACGGAGCCGTGCCGGTGGCGTTCGGGCTGTCGGTCACGTTGCCCGGTATCCCGGTCGTCTTCGCCGGGGATGAGTTCGGCCTCACCGGCGACGACGGCGAGCACTCGCGCACGCCGATGCCCTGGGCGAGCGCGGGGGAGCCGGCGGTCGCGGAGACGATCGACCTCTACGCCGCCCTGATCCACCTGCGTACCGGCCACCCGGCCCTCAACGGAGGCTCGATGCGCTGGCTGCACGTCGACGACGACGTGCTCGTCTTCGTGCGCGAAACGGGCGATGAGTCCGTGCTCGTGCTGGCGGCACGGGCGCCCGGTGCGGTGTCCCTGCCGGCCGGAACGCTGGCGGGAGCGGATGCCGCGATGCGGCTTCTTGGCGACGCCGAGCTCGTAGGCGCGACCGACGGCATCCGCCTCACAGCGCCCGGCCCGTCGTTCACGGCCTGGGCGCTTCCCGGGGTGCTCGTGCCCGTTGGGTGAAACGGTCACGGGGAGGGCGGCGGAGATGATAATGTTTACCGGTTGCCGAAATTCAGGGCGCAACTTCTGAAGAGAAGTTCTGCCCCCTTAGCTCATTGGTAGAGCACTTCCTTGGTAAGGAAGAGGTAGTGGGTCCGATTCCCACAGGGGGCTCAGGCTTGGGCGGTCGTGAGGCCGGCAGGTCGTGGCGGGGTAGCTCAGTTGGTTAGAGCACACGGCTCATAATCGTGGTGTCGCGGGTTCAATTCCCGCTCCCGCTACACATAGCCCCGGACTTCAGCGAAGTCCGGGGCTTCTTCGTGCCATCCAGAGGCTCAACCCCGCACAAACCCCGCACTTTGGATTGTGCTGTCGATCACCACGACTATCGGCGCCCCTTCCCTCGGGCCGCGAACTCATCGTCTATTTCGATGTTCTGGTTTATTCCGCACGGCGCACATCGTGACGTTGCCCGAGCATCCAGCCGGCACCGAAGGCGAGCACGACCAGCCCGACGATGAACACCACCGTCCCGATCTGATTCTGTGGCGAGAACAGCCCGCCCGGCGGGAGGAATGTCGAATCGCTGAGCGGCGCATACGCGTACCAGCCGAAGCTCGCTTGATTGCTCGGCAGAAGAAGAAGCACAAGTCCGATGACGGCCGCCACGGCGCCGAGGACGACCATCGATACGCTCACCCGACGCGAGCGGTTTGACTCGGAAACGTTGCCTTGCCCAGCCTCGATCTCGCCCATGTGGCCATGCTAGGGGACCGATCCCGGACGCGACGCCTCAACCGCGCCGCCGCGACTACCCCGCGAAGTCGCCGAGCGCGAGGCGCTTCACGACCTCGGTGAGCACTCGGGCGCCCGCGACGAGGTCGGTGTCGTGGGTGAATTCCTTCTCGTTGTGGGACACCCCGTCCACGCTCGGAACGAAGATGAGGATGACGGGGACCGTTTCCTTCAGATTCGTGGCGTCGTGCCCGGCGAGGGTGAGCACCCGCATGCTGTCGAGGCCGAGTTGCTCGGCGGCCGTCTCGGTGATGGCCAGCCCGGTCTCGAGAAAAGGTCCGCTCTCCCAGATGCTCGAGGCGAGGACCTCGATGCGCACGCCGGTTTCCGACTCGATGGCGCGCATCCGCTGTTGCAGAATTTCAAAGGCGCTGGCGAGGATGCTGGATTCCCGGGCGCGCAGGTCGGCGAGCAGCCGAACCTCGCGTGCAATGGTCACGGGGGAGTTGGGCCCGACCGTGAACTCGCCGACGGATGCGTGCAGCACCTCGTCGTCGAACTCGCGGACCAGCTCGTTGATCGCGACGACGAGCTTGGAGGCACCGAGAAGGGCATCGCGGCGGTCCCGCATCAGGGTTGAGCCGGTGTGGGACTGCTCACCGAGTACGACGATCTCGTATTTGTACGCGCACCAGGTGCTTGCGACGACTCCGATCGGTACCCCGGCGTCTTCGAGCGTGCGGCCCTGTTCCACGTGGATCTCGGCGTAGCCGGCCACATCGGGTCCGACGAAGCCGCCGCGGCCGCCGATCGCGTCGAGTGCCTCCCGCACGCTCGTGCCTCTCGAGTCGGTCGTCGCCAGGGCGACCTCGAGGTCGAGTCGGCCGGTGAAGACCGCGCTGCCCATCATGCTCGGCTTGAACCGTGAGCCCTCTTCGTTGAACCAGTCGACCACGGCGATGTTGTACCGGGCCGTGATTCCCGATGCCGCGAGATCGCGGTGTGCGCGGTGCGCGGCGTGCCCGGCGGCGAGCACGCCATATGCGCCGTCGTACCGCCCGGCGAGGGGCTGGCTGTCCAGGTGCGAGCCGAACAGCACGTACGGCGCGCCGGGCACCAGCTCGAGCAGGCCGAAGATGTTGCCGATCGTATCGACCTCCACCCGGAAGCCGCGGTCGGCCAGCCAGGCAGAGAACCAGGACCGCGTCTGGCCGTCGGCGGCGCTCGCCGCCTGACGGTCGACGCCGCCGCCGCTGGTAGCGCCGAATTCGGACATGGTGTGGAAATCGGCCAGGAGTGCTGCGGCATCCGCCTCGGTGTTCGCGTCGACAATTGTGTTCGTGGTCATCGTCTAGCTCCAGTCTCTTTGCAGTTCCATGGTCGAGCAGTGCACGCTGCCGCCGTTCTTGAGCATCTCGCGGTAGGCGACGGGCAGGACCTCGACGTCGTGCCGGTCGCTGAGGATCTCGGCCGTCCGCGGGAAGTGGTCGGGCATGATCACCTTGCGGCGATCGAGGGCGAGCATGTTGCACGCCCATTCCTCGCGGGGATCGACCTCGATGGTTTCGATGCCGAGGTCCCACAGCTGTGCCATGTAGTCGTAGGGCGCCAGCCGCGGGTTGACGAGGGCGAGGTCGTCGTCGAGCATGACGGCGCACATGTCCAGGTGGATGAGGTATCCGGGCAGCGTGACCCGCTTCAGGGTGATGCCGAATTCCTCGAGGATCCTCGCCAGCTGCCGGTACCCTTCCGGGTTGCAGCGCACCGAGGTGCCGAAGAACGCCGTGTCCGGCCGCACCTTCTGGAAACTGCCGCCTTCGGCGAGGCCGGAGCCGGTGACCGTGCCGAGGATGGGCATCCCCGCAGCGGCGACCGTTGCGGTGATCGACTGTTCCTCCCCCCGGCGCATCCGCGGGGCGAGGCGCCCGATGATCGCTCCGCCTGGGATCGTGATCAACGGGTCGCGGGTGTACACAGACTTCGTGAACGTGGCGGGAAGCTCGGGGGCGAACACCACCTCGACGTCATTGCGGGTGAGGGTGGTCACGAAGTCGTCGTACTGCGCGTTGAGGAGGTCGAGGTCCGGGGTGTCGCGCCCGGTCCAGTACCAGCGCAGTTCCGGGTCGACGAGGGCGCCGAGTTCCTCGTTGTAGGTGTTCGCCCGCACATTCGCGAGGCCCTGGCTCGGCCGTCGCATCAGCACGGAGCGCAGCCGGCCGACCTCGTCTGCGGCACCCCAGCGCCGTCCCCAGGTCGCTTCGAGTTCCCCGGTGTCGCCGAACGCGGGGAGGGCCTCCGGTCCGAGGAGCCGGTGGAACTTTCCGTCGGATATCTCGAGGGTGGAATCGATCTCGTGCATGAATGCTTCTTTCGGTGACTGGGTGTGGACGCGTGTCGATATGGTCATGGGCGGATGTCGTGTCCGGCTCCTACGGGAACCTCACGACCTCGCGGAGAGGTGCTCGTGCACGGCCAGCCATGCGCCGCCCCGGTTTTCCAGAACGATCGACTCGCGCTCGGCCAGGGTCTCCACGGTGTCGTCGAAGCTGACGGTGCTGGCGACGTCGTGGCTGAACACGGCGACCTTGCCGAAGACCTGGATCCGACGCTCGCTCGAGACGCAGGAGAGTACCCGGAAGCCGTTCTGCTGTTCCCACTCGTCCCACAGCTGTTCGTAGGCGGCCCGGGATTCGAGCCGCGCGGGCGCCGAATGGAAGAGGAACGTCGCCTCAGGGGCGAACCGGGAGAAGTACGCGTCCCGCCGATGGTTTCCGAAGTCGGAGATCAGCGCGTCTGCGGCGGCGAGGGCGTCGGCGGCCGGGGTGCCGGGGTCGGCCACGTCGTCGCTCATGAGGCGCGCCGTGCGGCGGCCCTGGCGTGCACGCGGGCCGCGCTCGAGGCGTGGTCGGTCACGACGTCCTGGAGCGGCGCATTCGAGGAGGGAACGAGCCGCGGGCCTTCCTCGCCGAACACGTAGCGGGGTTCGGGGAAGATCCAGAGGGCGCCGAGGTAGAGCACGGCTCCCGCGACGACGGCCGTCACGAGGCTGAGGTCCATGCCGCCGCCCAGGGCGCTGAACGGGCCGACGATGACGGGCGGGTAGTTCGCGAAGAGGAGTCCGATCACGGCGGCGCCGATCCAGGCGACCATGCCGCGCCAGTTGACGCCGGAGTTGAACCAGTAGATGCCACCGGTCTCGCCCTTGTTGAAGACCTGCAGGTTGCGGGCATCGAAGTGTCCGCGACGCACGATGAAGCCGATCGCCATGATGACCATCCAGGGTGTCGTGGTCACGATGATGGCCCCGATGAACGCGTTGACGGCACCGAGCAGGTCGAAGAACAGACGCCCGGTGAGGATGAACAGGAAAGCGATGACACCGATTCCGATGGTGGCCTGCACCCGGCTGAAGCGAGGCACGACCGAGGAGAAGTCGAGGCCGGTGCCGTAGAGCGAGGTGGTGCCCGTCGACAGCCCGCCGATGAAGGCGACAACCATCAGGAGCACTGCGTACCAGATCGGGGAGGCCTGGATGAGGGCGAAGACGTAGTCTGCCTGGCCCGCGACGATCGTGGCGGTGGCGACGCCGAACAGGAACGGGATGAGGGTGAGGGCCTGGCCGAGGAAGGTGGCGAGGAGGAGCTTGCTCGTCGGCGTCGATTTCGGGATGTAGCGAGACCAGTCGCCGAGGAACGCGCCGAAGGAGATCGGGTTCGCCATCACGATGAGCGCGGACGCGACGAAGGTGGGCCAGAAGCCGCCGAGGGCGAGGGCATCGGGTCCGGGGTTGTATCCGGCGTCGAAGGTGCCGGAGAACGCGACGAACGCGAGCAGGATCAGGGCGGTGTTTGCGATCACGGCGGTCTTGTTGACGAGGAGCATGAACTGGAAGCCGAACACGACGACGACGATGACGATCACGCCGATGACGCCGTAGACGAGGGTGCGGAGTCCGACGGAGTCCTCGATGCCGGCCAGGCGGTTGAGCGCGCCGACGAGGGCATCACCGCTCACCCAGACCGAGATCGAGTAGAAGGCGATCGCGGTGAGGAGGGACAGGAAGGAGCCGACGACGCGGCCGCGAACGCCGAAGAACGCGCCGGACGAGACGGCATTGTTCGTGCCGGTGCGCGGGCCGAAAAGGCCCATCGGCATGAGGAAGACGGTGCCGACGAGCACCCCGGCGACGGTGGCGAGCACGGCCTGCCAGAACGAGAGGCCGAGCACGATCGGGAAGGTGCCGAGCAGAACGGTCGCGAAGGTGTTGGCGCCGCCGAACTGGATGCGGAGGAGGTCGACCCACGTCGATGTGCGGTCAGGGTGGGGAATGGTGTCGATCCCGTGGGTTTCGACCTCGGTGATCTTGGGTCGGGCATTGAGCACGGCGGTGCCGGAATCGCCGGCGCCAGTGTTGCTGCTGGTCATGGTGAACGCCTTGTCTTTCGTAGCGGGTGGGGTCTCCGACTGCGCAGAAGAAGTTGAGATGACATTACGTTCACTGGGAGGAAATTGATAGATATGCAAGAATTATTTACCATGACGAAACAATCGATTGTCGATCTCTCCGTCCCCGTCGGTGCGGGCACGCAGGTCTACCCGGGGGATCCGGTGCTCGAATTCTCCGTGCACAGCACCATCGAACGAGACGGCTTCAATCTGCTCAACGTGTCCATGGGGTCCCAGACCGGCACCCACGTGGACGCCCCCTTCCACTTCAGCGAGACCGGCCTGAAGATCGACGAGATCCCGCTCGAGCGCTTCGTCGGACGCGGCGTCATCGTCGACGCCCGGGCCGCAGGGCCCCGCGGTCGCATCGGCTGGGAGTTCATCGAGCCGGTCGCCGACCAGGTGCGACCGGGCTCGATCATCCTCCTGCACACCGGCTGGAGCGAGTACTACGGCACCGACCGGTATTTCGAGAACCCTTTTCTCGATGCGGATGCCTGCCGTCGCCTGATCGGGCTCGGCGTGCGAACGTTCGCGATCGACGCGATCAACATCGATGAAACCCCCGATGAGACCCATCCTGGTGAGGGATTCCCTGTGCATCACCTCATCGCAGACGTCGACGGCGTGATCGGGGAGAATCTGACGAATATCGCGGCAATCGACTTCACTGCGCCGGTGATCTCGCTTCTTCCGATAGCTTTTGAAGCGGCAGATGGTGCTCCGGTGCGAGCGGTAGCGATTCGGCTCGAACCGTAGGGACGTTGAAATGGCACGTCAGATTCCGATTGGAGCGCGGCTCCGCGCAGCCCGGCAGGCCAAGAACCTGACCCTGGAGGCGGTCTCCAGCGCGGCGGGAGTCACCTCGGGGTTTCTGAGCCGCATGGAACGCGACCAGGTGTCGCCCTCGGTTTCCTCCCTCGTCGCGATCTGCGATGTCGTCGGTCTCCGGGTGGGAGAACTCTTCGAGGCGCCGGCCACCCAGATCGTCCGTGCCGGTGAGGGGGCGCCGATCAACTTCGGGGGCCAGGGCGCAGAGGAGTTCCTGCTGACGCCGGGGGTGCAGACCCATATGCAGGTGATCCACTCCCGCATCCAGCCGGGGGGTTCGGCGGGCCCGGACCTCTACGAACTGGACAGCGAGGCGGAGTTCGTGCTCGTCCTGGCCGGTTCGCTCGAGCTGGTCATCGGCGAAGACGTCTTCCTCCTGGCCACGGGTGACGCGATGACATTCCGCGGCAGGGATCCGCATCGCTGGCGAAACCCCTCCCCGGCGGACGCCTGCGAAGTCATCTGGATGCTCGCCCCGGCGCCGTAAACGCACATCGCCGGCTCGCGCCCGCAGGCTTGCCCCGGCACCGCGCCTCAGCAGGGCAGGGGTTGCCTCAGTGCGCCGAGCCGGCTGCCGTGGCCGCAGGCACCTCGACGAGCCGGCCGGTCGTCACGTCGTAGATGTAGCCGTAGACCGGGATTCCCGCGGGAACGAGCGGATGCGCCTTGATGCGTTCGACGTCCTCCAGAACGCTCGACGCCTGGTCGGAGATCGTCAGCCAGTCGACGTACTTCGCCTCCGCCGAACCCGGGCCGGTGCCGACGTCGTAGAAGCCGGCCTCGCCGAGGGCAGCCGTCTCCAGGCTGTTGGCGAGCAGTCCACGGATGACTTCGTCGGTGAAGAATTCCATCCCGCAGTTGGTGTGGTGGATGACGAACCATTCCTTGGTGCCCAGGAGCTTGTAGGAGATGACGAGCGAGCGGATGGCGTCGTCGGAGGCACGCCCGCCGGCGTTGCGGATCACGTGCGCGTCGCCTTCGCTCAGACCCGCGTACTTGGCCGGATCGAGGCGCGCGTCCATGCAGGTGAGGATCGCGAAGCCCCTGGCCGGCGGCAGGGCGAGCTCTGACTTGTCGCCGAATGCTTCGGCGTATGCGCTGTTTGCGGACAGGACTTCTTCGAGAACGGTCATGGATGCGTCCTTCACGATGGGGGTAAGCCGCCTCTGCTGGCGGACTTTGTGAAAGCGTAGTCAGCGATGCCGGAGCGGAAAGCCTTTGTTGCGCATTGTTCCGGGGAAGTCGTCCACTTCGTTGTCGGGCGGTAGCTGACGTGAATATCGCAAGAACTCGCGCCTTGATCCTGGTCGCAGCTCACATATAAGTTCTCCGGCCATTTCAGCTGACCGGGAAGCTCGGAAGGCGTCGTCGGTTTGATTCCCGCTCCCGCCACACTGACCCGGACTCCGTCGGAAGTCCGGGTCATTCTTTGCCTGAGAGGGGGTCAGTAGGACCCGGCAGCTCCGGTCGGGATGGCGCCGGCGAGCAGCGCCGCGCTGCCGGAGACGCCGAGGCGGCTCGCGCCCGCTTCGATCATGGCGAGGGCGTCGTCGAAGCTGCGGACTCCGCCCGACGCCTTCACCTGGGCCCGGTCGCCCACTGTCTGCTTCATCAGGCGCACCGCATGCACAGTGGCCCCGCCGGCGGTGTGGAAGCCGGTGGAGGTCTTGACGAAGTCGGCGCCCGCGGCCACGGACGCTTCGCACACGGCGACGATCTCGGCATCGGTCAGCGCCGCGGATTCGATGATGACCTTGAGCACCTTCGGTGCTGGGACGCTGGCACGCACGGCGGCGATATCGGCCTGCACGTCGGCGAAGCGGCCGGCCTTGGCCGCGCCGATGTCGATGACCATATCGATCTCGTCGGCGCCTTGCGCGATGGAGAGGGCGGCCTCGGCGGCCTTGATGATGCTGTGGTGCTTGCCACTGGGGAAACCACAGACGACCGCGACCTTGAGGTCGGCCCCTTCCGGGATGGTGAGCGGCAGCATGGAGGGAGAGACGCAGACAGAGTAGGTGCCGAGTTCTATGGCCTCGGCAACGAGGGCGGTGACGTCGGCGGTGGTGGCCTCCGGCTTGAGCAGGGTGTGGTCAATACAGCGGGCGATGCTGATGGTGTCGACGAGGGAGGTTGTCATGGGTGGGTCCTTAGCTGGTGACGAGTTCGGGGGAGATGTGCAGCGCGGTCGATGCGCTGAATTCCTCGATCGAGACGACGCGACCGTCCAGGTCCAGTCGGCGAAACCAGGCATCACCCCGACCGGCTTCGATGGCGATGTGGGAGGTTCGGGAGATTCGGGAGCGGAGCGCTGTGCGCAGCACCGACCCTCTGAGCCTGTTATCTGCCCAGACATTCACTCTACGCTGGACGGCATGCGTTCAACCGGAGCCGTCGACACCGAGGTGGTTCTCCTCCGGCGAGGACGACGACTCGAATATGTCACCCTGGGCTGGAACGTCGTTGGGGTCGCCATCCTGGCCGTGCTCGGCGTGACCGCATCGTCTGTCGCCCTGGTCGGATTCGGACTCGACAGCCTCATCGAGATCGGTGCCAGTACAGTCGTGCTCTGGGAACTGTCCGGCACGGGGGAGACTCGTCAGCAGCGTGCGCTGCGGATGATCGGTGTCGCGTTCGTCGCGCTCGCCGCATACCTCTCCGTGCAATCGACCGTGGCCCTGGCGTCGAACCACCATGCGTCGCCGAGCGTCGCCGGAATCGTCTGGACGGGCATAACGGCCGCTGTCATGTTCGCACTGGCGTTCGGGAAGGCCCGGACCGGCCGCGCCCTCGGAAATCCCGTCCTCGTCACGGAAGGCCGAGTCACTCTGATCGACGGTGTGCTGGCCGTCGCCGTACTCGCGGGGTTGGTCCTCGACCTCGACCTCGTCCTCGGCTGGTGGTGGGCCGATCCACTCGCCGGCTATGTGATCGTCTACTACGCGGTCCGTGAAGCCATCCACATATTCCGGCCATGATCCCGTTCTTGTCGGTCGCCTGGTCGGTCCCCGCATCGGCTGCTGTGGCTTTTGGGCCGTAGCGATAGCTGCGGCGGCCGGACAATGTAGCAGTCCAGTGAGGGGGACCCGCCGGTTCTAGAACGGTGTCGGGTCGTCGGGGTCTTCGGGTGTGGGGTCGAGGTTCCAGACGTCCACGATCGGGGCTGGTGGTTTCGGTTCGGGTTTGGGTTTCCGGGGTGGTCTCATATCCGCGGAGGGTTCGACGATGTAGCTGTACCCGGC
>NZ_JASJXJ010000051.1:0-23055 GCF_035018685.1 Cryobacterium sp. RTC2.1 | reverse complement strand
CCGCTTCTATGAGCGGAAGCGACCCGGAGTGGGGAATTTCAGTGAGCAGAACTGGGGAATTTCAGTGAGCGCCGTCAATCGTTCTGGACGATTCCGACTACACGGTCATTTCCAGCGTCGACGTCGGACACATCGGCCAGGAGGGTGTGCACGTCCGCCACAGCAGCACGAACGTCGTGCTGCGCAACTCCTACGTGCACGACACCGGACTCACCTCGGCGAGCTATGGCGAAGGCGTCTACGTCGGCAGCGCGAACAGCAACTGGAGTTCTGTCATGGGCTCCTCGTCCAGCCCGGACAAGTCCGACAACGTGCTGATCCAGGACAACCGGATCGAGGACAACCCCGCGGAGGCGATCGACATCAAGGAAGGCACGACCGGCGGACGCATCACCGGCAACACCTTCCGCCATTCCGGCTACTCCGGCGACAACTCGGCCGATTCCTGGGTCGACGTGAAGGGTAACGGCTATTCGGTCTCGGGCAACTCCGGATCCTCGACCCTCGAGGACGCGTTCCAGGTGCACTCCGTGCTCTCCGGCTGGGGCGGCGGGAACGATTTCGCCGGCAACACGGTCACCGGCGGCGTCCCCGGCTACGAGGTCAACAACGCCTCGAAGACCGCGGGCAACGTGGTGCATTGCAAGACCTCCGGTGCCGGAAGCGGCCTCACCAACAAGGGTTGCAAGTAAGTCTCACGCCTCCGCACGGAGTTGCGGAGAAAACACATTCCCACCCCCACCGAGGTGTTTTCTCCGCAACTGACCGACCGCCCAGTGGCACCTCGCATTGACCGCGCGACGCAATGGCCGCATGATGGCCACACAGGGCGAGCCGTCCTGCCGAGAGAGCGGACGAATCCCATGAGTGACACCGGTGCGTTTCAAATTGTTGTGGGCGTGGATGGATCAGAGCCGTCAGTGAAGGCGCTCGAGTGGGCGATCGTCGAGGCGAAGCTGCGGAGCGCAGAGCTCACCATCGTCACGACGTGGTCGTATCCGATCATGGCGGGGACCCCGGGAGATATCGTTCCAGAAGACTCCTTCAAAGAGGTCTGTGAGCGCATCCAGGCCGAGGCTCTCACAGCCGCGACCGATGCCGGCCTCACCGCGACAGGCCGCATCGTGCGCGGTAGTGCGGTCACCGTGCTCCTGGAGGCCGCCGAATCCGCCAGTCTCCTCGTCGTCGGCTCGCGGGGCCGCGGCGGCTTCACGGGCCTGCTGATGGGGTCGGTCTCCAACCAGCTCGTGCATCACGCCGCGTGCCCCGTGCTCGTCGTCCGGTCGAAGCGCGCCCCGCTGTCCCAGGGGTGACACCAGCGCCCGGGGCCCTGTGACTATCTACTCGGCCGGCAGAGCAGCACGATCAGGATGATCACACCGACGATCGGGAGCAACAGGAACCAGAGCCATTTCCAGGAGAAGCCCGCATCCCGCAGGCGCCGGACCGCGACTGCGAGGAACGGCAGCACGATGACCACGATCCAGAGCGTGGAGAACAACCCGAACGCCGACGTGGGATTGATCGTCGAATCCAGGGTGCTGAGCGCGAAGTCGACGATCGTCACGAAGAGCACCCACCACCAGTACTCTGAGCGGCGGGCGACTCCGGTGAACTGGCCGTATTGGCTGAACACGGACGAGATCGCTTGGCCGAAGGTCATTGGGGTTCCTGACTCAGAAGATGGATGCCGGTGCTACCGGACGTCCTTTCATCCTCCCAGATTCCGGCTAGCGGGTCTTGAGGTGGCGCATCTTGACGATGCTCACGGCGCCGGCGCCCGCAACGCCGTGCAGGCGAACGTGGACGTGATCACACGCGCTAGGTAATCCTGAAGGCCGCCATGGCGTTGTCGAGGAACTCACCGAATGGCCGCTGCTGATCCGACTCAAGCCACGCCACGCGTGCCGCCTGAACGATGGCCGCAGGTCGAGGGTCGCTCGCAGTCACGCTCCCGGCGAGCCGGGTGACCACTCGCCCGACGAGCAGCTCCTGCACCCGCTGCATCTTTTCGAGGTAGCGAGCGTTCAGCTGGGCGCTCCCCCGCACGATGCGCTCCATCGCATGGTTCGTCACCGGTTCGTCCACGGGCTTAGACCGCCCCGCGCCGGGTGTTCTTCGGCGAGATGGCCACGCAGGCCGTGCCCCACCTGCTCAACCAGCGTCTCGCCGAGCTGGCCGAGTGGAACCCCGTGTCGCTCCTCGCCGAAGGCAAATAACACCGTGGCGACCGTGCGGGCACCCTCATCAACCGAGCGATGCCCGCAGGTGAATCGCCGAGGACGGAGTCAGGAGCGGGTCGCGACCTCATCCCGCGAAAGCTCGATTCCGGCGAATGTGGGGTCGTCGTCGAAGGACTTGATGCGAGCCACCTGGTAGATGATCAACGCATAGACCGCCTTGGCGAGAATATCGGCGACGGAATAGCCGACCTGCTTGTAGACCCAGGCATCCGATCCGGAGATGTTGAGCAGCGGCAGCAGGTACGCGATCGGGTAGACGCCCCAACTGAGCAGGAGCAGGAACCGCAGCTGGCTCAGGATCTTGCGGACACCGGTCGGCTGCTGGTCGAGGGACTTGCTCAGTTGGACGAAGAGCACGAAGAGGATGTAGGCGAACGGGATGGTTGACAGCAGACCGAACAGTCCGCGAAGGCCATTGTCGCCGCTGATCTCCCCCGGATAACCGAGGATGATCATGAGCGCCGCGGCGGGAACGAGCCTCCGCAGGAGCGCCGACTGGACGGACCGCACGAGGGCGAGTACGGCGACGAGCTCGACGAGGAGCAACGGAACGGTGAGGAGCCAGTCGACGTAGCGGTAGCCCTCGTTGAAGCCGGCGCCGACGGCCTGAGAGTAGTCGCCCGTACCGCCGACGGCATCGGTCACGAACGCCGCCTTGAACGAGTCGAAGATGCGGAAGTAGTGGTAGGCGGCGATGCCGCAGACCACGATGGCCACCGTGATGGCCTGGCGGTACCGCGGCAGGATACGAGGCAGGGCGATCACGAGGAAGACAGCGGTGAAGAGCTGCGCCGCGATGACGAGCGACAGGAAGTTGTAGACGGTCTCGTACTGTCCGTGCGAGAGGATATCTGGAATCATGGCGTACTCCGTAGAAGTTCAGCGTTCCCGAGATAACTTAGTGTTTCAATTACATAGTAAGTAAGCTAAATCGTCAACATCTTTTTGGCCCGATTTCGCTAGGATCAGGTACACCAGTCGTGACGACACAAGGCTCGCTCCAGCGCAGGCCGGAGGAAACATGGACCACTCGGAACGGCCCCCGCACACGCTCAGTGGCTTTCCGGCCGCAGCTACCGAATTCGTGAGCGCCCTCGACGGCAACCGCCACCGCATCGCCGAGCGCGCCGGCGTCTCCGGAACCGAACTCCGTGCGCTCTTCCGGATCGCACGGATGGGGTCCATCACTCCGAAAGACCTCGCAACCCACCTCGGAATGACGACGGGAGCCGTGACAGCGATCTCCCGCCGCCTGGTCGACATCGACCTGCTTCATCGAATCGACCACCCCGGCGATCGCCGCAGTCTCTACCTGGAGCTGACTCCCCACGGACACGACGTCATGGGCGAGATCCACCGCGACTTCACCGACATGCTGTCGGCCTCCACCACGACACTGGACGCCGCGCAGCTCGAAGCGTTCACCGCTGCGCTCGCATCGGTAGCCGCTGAGGTGCGGATCAGATCGGCACAGCTCTGAGGCCTGGCCGGAACCTACACTGTCGGCGGATGCGTCATGTCGGTGAACGACAGAGCCGAGTCCCAGGCGAGACGACTGGAGGCCTCTCCCCGACCTGTGCGCACCCGATAAGCCGCCCACCGCGCGTAGCGCCCATCGGCCCGCCGCGCCAGCACCGGCACGGCACGCAGGTGCACGCCCTCCCTCGGCAGTTCTTCCCCCGGGAACGTCAGGGGCGTTGGACGTAGGGTGATTCCCCTCGGCAGGACGGGAACTCCGTCGCGCAGCAGTGCGGCTTTGCGCAGCGATACCTGACCGGGCGTCAACGCCACGGGTGCCAGCGGGATCCAGTGCGCGGGCACGACGGATTGCAACCTGTACGCCCGCTCCCCCTGGGTGAGGCCCTCCGGCCACGGATCGGGGACGGGCGGACGCTCGCTCGCGCGCCGCCGCGGATCCCCGCTTCGCCCCTGTACCGAGTTCTCGATGGCCCAGGCCATGTTGGCCATCTCGTCGCGCAAGAACAGCACGTCTTCGAGGGCCTCGCCCACGAGTGTGCCGACGGCCACGGGAGGCAGCACGATGCCGGGGAGCATCCGTCCGGCCGCCGAGGCAACGCCGAACATGGTGAACGCGGGATCGGCGAGCTCCGGAACCGTCACCACGTCGCCGAAGTCGTCGGTCAGGGTGACGGTTCCGACCCTGTTGACCGCGCCGAGCAGGCCGTCGACAGGCACGGCCAGCCAGTCATCACCCGAGGACAATGCGAATTCGGCAAGGCAGAGCCGTGCGAGGTCATTCGTCTGCGCCTCGATGGCGCCCACGTCGACCGCGCCGTCCTCGAGCTGCCAGTAGCGGTCGGCCGGCATGCCGGGGAACCGCAGCGGAGTGGCGAGCATAGTCGCCTCGCTGCCGACGGGGGTGCCGGCCGGTGCCTCGTCCGGCAGCCCGGCGCTGGCGCCCTCGACCCATTCGAGGTCGCTCCAGCGTACGGATGCCGAGCCGAATTGGGTGCCCCGGGCGAACACGGCGTCAGCCTCGTCACCGAAGCGCAGCGCGAATCGGTACTCCAGGCGTTCGGTCGACCAGGCGCCCCCGGAATCCGGCTCGCCGCCGAGCCAGGCCAGCCACTCGGCGATCGCCGAACGTGCGGCCGCGGCATCCGTCGCCTCGTCGATCCAGCCGGGATCCCCGGCGCGCAGCTCGGTGGCGAGTGTTCCCCCGTCGGGAACGGCGCCGCCGAGTACGACGAAGAGGCGGGCGGCCTGCGGGTCGTCGAGTCCGAGTGGATCGTTCGGGTCGTCGTCGAGGGCGAGTGGATGGCGACCCGTGAGCGTGCGTGCGAGCGCTTCTTCGCCGACGTCCGCAAGGAGGTCCACGAGCTGGGCTCCTGCCTCGGCGCGCTGTCGCAGGCCGTCGCCGAACGCGAGCTCCGGCACGTCCTGGATGAGCTCCTCGAGAAGCGCCCCCTCGCGCCACGGCCGCCAGTCGGCGTCTGCCAGATCGATCGCGGCGCCCGGCAGGGGGGCCCAGGCCGTGATCGGCAGCGCGCTCGACGCCACGTGCACCGACACGACGGATCCGGCATCCTCGCCGCTGAGTTCGCCGAACTGCCACTGCCGACCGAGCATCCACGCGGCATCGCCGATGCGCGCCTCGGCACCCGGGGCAGGGTCGCCGGTGACCGAGTCCGGCTCGAGCCGCACCATGGCCGGCGGGTCGGCAACCTGCAGCAGCTTCAGGATCCCCGCCAGGTTCTGGTCGGTCACCGCGCTGACCATCATGTCGATGGGAATCTTGACGGCCATCACTTCACCTCCGACAGGAACGGGATGCCGACCCCGGACCATTTCACCTTGGCCAGCTCCGTGAACTGGAGCCCTGTGCGGATCTGCAGCCAGGGGCTCGCCACGTAGATGGCGGGCAGGATGGCCGCGTCCCCCGGCGTGTGCTCATAGGTCACCAGCCGGGCCTTGGCCAGTTTCACGGCTTCCAGAACCGTCGCCACGACGGAATCGGTCGTCCACCTGGTGCCGTCTGGCGACACCGCGGAGAGCAGCACCTGCGGCGCCCTGGCCGATGCCTGGTTGGCGTGTACGGCGAGCCCGGTGGTGGCCCTGGCCGCGCGCAGCGGGTTGTCCGGCGCAGCTGGATCGAATGCTTTGGGGTCTGGTTGAAACGGCAGTGTCTCGGCCCAGCCGTCGATCGCGAGTCCGGCAAATGGGCCGGCGAAGTCGTCATGGCCGCCGACGAGTTCGACGACGAGGTGGCTCGCGGATGCCGCCGGCCAGGGGACGTCGTCGGGGAGAGACCCGGCCAGCCAGCGCTCCGTGCCCGCAGCCGGATCTCCGGTGGCGTCGTCGTGCTCGGTGAGCTGCACGATGCGGAGCGGGATCGGGATGCCGAGGGCCCCTCCGAGCAGTTGCGCCTCGGCGAGGCGGCCGACGCCGGCCTGGACCGTCGCGTGATCACGCAGGAAGGCGTTGATGTGTGCATGGGCCGGCTGTTTCTTCATGGCCGGCGTGACGATGGCGGTGTGGAATGAGTCGGTACCGGCGGGCTCCGTCAGCAGGGGCAGGAGCAGGAAACCGTCGCCGAGGATCCCCTCGGCCACGGCGCGGCAGGCGTCGACGATCTCGCCGGTGGTCGCTGGGACGTCGCGCGCCGGGTCGCGCAGGGCCACGAGCGTCGCCCGTGCCTGACCCAGGCGTGCGAACGCCGCCTGCCACGCGCCGACGGCCCAGGCGACGTTCGCGGGAATCGCAGTATCCGGAATCAGGGGGACGCCGAAGGCCGCGAGCCCGCGCACGGCGTCGATCACGTCGGCCACGGCATCCTCTTCGACCGCGAGGCCGTCGGAGTCGATGGCGGCGATGACCGCCTGGCCGGAGGCGAGCACAGCAGCGAGGGCGTCGAGCACAACGCCCACACGCGCGAGCAGCTCGTCGGTGTCGATCCGGCGTTCCGGGGCAACGCCGGTGCGCACGAGGGAGTCGGGGCCGAGCGGCGTTCCACCGGCAGCGAGCGAGCGAAGGCTGCCGGCGAGAGTGGCGGCGCGCAGCAGCCCGTCGGCCAGCGGCGAGTCGCCCAGAGCGGGTATGGCCGCACGCAGCTCCCGGTCGAGTGATGCCGCGTCGTCCGCGAAGACCAGGTCCAGGGCGGCCCAGCCTGCCTCGGCGAGGGTGTGACTGTTGGGGGCTTCGGTCACCGTGATGCCGGCAGGATCACCGAGGCGACGCGCCGCCCACGCTTCCAGCCTCGGTTCGGCGAGCGCGCGCGGGCGGGTGCTCGACCAGCCGGTCGCGCCGGCCGGGATGGCCGCGAACACGCCGTGGGTGAGGATGCGACCGGTCTGGCGCACGCCCAGGATACCGAGGTCTGGATCGACGGCGGCGCCGCTGGCCATGGCATCCATCGCGGCAGAGGCGCGCGACGGGTTGCCCGAAGAGTACTGCAGGACGCTCTCACTCAGAAGGGCATCCGAGACGGCGTCGAGTGTGGCCGCAGCTCCGCGCATGGCTGCGACCAGAAGGTCCCACTCAGCCTTCGACACGGGGTCCCAATTCTCGACGAAGGCGTTGTCTGGCTTCCGGCTGAGGCGGGCGCGCAACGGCGGGTTGACCACGGTGAGCGTATCGAGCGGGAACAGCCGCAGGAGTTCTGCGCCGTCGACGACATCGGCGGCGGCGACGCGCGCTGCCGCGACCTCCTGGGCCTCGTCGTTGCCGAGCTGATCGGTGGCCGCAGGCGCGATCTGCCGCAGGCTCAACTGGAACCGGGCCGCCGAGGTCCCGGCGAGGCCGCGTTCGATCTGGTACCCGAGCAGGGCGCCGATCGACTGCCCGGCCGCGACCCCTTCGAGCACGCGCCGGAGCTCGACGCCGCGCCGACTCGACAGGTCGATGGCGAACGGTTGTTTCCCCGGCAGTGCGCCGATGTTGGAGCGGTGAGCGCTCGCGAGGACGCCGGCGGCGACGGCGTGCGAGCTGCTGGGCGCGTGGATCCAGCCATCCGGATCGCTTCGGTTCGTTCCAAGACGGATCTGCTCGACGTAGCCGAACGCGCCGATGGTCATTCCGACGGGGGCGGTGGCCGCCAGGGTGGCCCGGCGTGCCGTCGCGATGCCCGTCGCCCACGCGTCGACTCGATGGGACGCCAGATCGAGCGCAGAGGCGACGGCGATGCGACGCTCGTCGAGCGGCGCCGCCGCGAGCGCGATCATGGCGGCGCGAACCTCGCCGCCCACGCCGAAGGCGTAGAGCAGTTCGGTAATGGCGCTGCTGCCGAGCCACCTCGCCTGCGCCGTGTCGCCGAGGTCGAGCGCCACCTGCGCCAGGGAGGTGCGGGCCTCGGCCACTGGTTCGATGGCGGCGATGCTCACACGCTCGGTCGGCTGGCCGTCGAAGTGCTGCACGGCAGCGACCCGCTCGGCGGCGGCGAAGAAACGCTCAGGGGCCGTATCGTCGACGGCGGCGTCGGCGGATGCCGCCACCGTGATGATCCTCCTGATCTCGGGGTCGAGCTCCACGAAGTCGATCAGCGGGCCGACGAACTCCTGGGGCGCGGCGCGGAACCTCAGTCGCTTGGCGCCGTCCCATGCGATGTCGAGCAGGGCCTGCAGCACGCTGTCGACCTTCGGTGTTGTCCCGGCCAGGATCTCGGCCACGACGTCGGCATCGCGCTCCGAAACGAGGGGCAGACCGATGGTGCGGGAGTCGTCGTGCGGCGCCGGAGTCTGCAGGATCTTGGCGGCATCGACGGAGAACTGCGCCAGCACGGCCGTGCGCAGGTGAGCCTCGGCCTGCAGTTGGGCGGGATCCGCTCCGGTCGCGGCGGCGAAGGACGCGAGCTGAGGGCCGTCGACCGCCGGTCGGGCGCGCACGCCGGTGGACACAGGGCTGGTGCCGAGCATGTCGAGCAGGTCCTGGTCATCGAGTTGGCCTCCGGGACGCACATGGGGAACGACGGGTGATCGGCTCACCCAACGGGCGAGCGTGCGCCGGATAAGAGGTACGAGCTGCGCCGTGGTCTCGCCGGAGCGCGGCTGCCAGGCGTCGAGATCCGTGACCGGCAGCACGCCGTATGGCTGGGCGCCGATGCGCAGCGCGGGGGCCGCCCCCGCTCCGCGCACGTAGTCGCGGTGCAGGCGCCGGGCCGACTCGATGCTTCCCGGGGTGACCGCGGGGATGGCGAGGTCGTCAAGGCGCTCGAGCACAGGCTCCCAGGTCGCGAACCAGAGTGCGGTATTGGCGGCGGCCTGAGCCTCGTCCAGGGTCGAGACCGGTCCGGCGGGGATGAGATGCTCGACGGATGCGGCGTCGAGACCGAGAGCTGCCGCGAGCAGGATGGCGTCCCGCGACGGCGTGCGCGATTCCACTGGCGGGGCGCCGGCGCTCGCGGCCGGACGATAGGGCGAGCGTTCGGCATCCGCATTGTTGGTGGCGGTTCCGGCGGCCAACAGGGAGACACCGTCGCTGAACCGGTGACTGGTGAGGAGGTCGACGAAGTCGGCGGCGTTGGCCTCCTCAGAGACCGAGTTGCGCGTTCCGACCACCACGATGCGGTCGATGAGCGTGGTGCCGCCGGGCAGCTGCACCTCCACCCCCAGGCCCGCCTTCTTGGCCGCCTCGAAGTCAACTGTCCACTCCGAGCCGACCGGCACGGTGAGGCCGGCTACCTGGCTCAGCTCGTCGTCGCCGAACGCGATCGGCGAGAGCGGCACGTCGGTCGCCACCGGCGAACCGGTCACCGTGATCGGTGCTGCTCCGTTCGGAAACACCCGCACCACGAACTGGTCGGGAAGGCAGCGGGCCACGGCGCCGTGGGCCACCTCCTCCGGTGATGCAGGGAAGATCGGGGCGCCCTGTCCTCGGGTGGCGAGGTTGGTGGGCGTCGTGACTTCGGCCACCCACCCGGCACGGCGTTCTCCCACGGCCGCGCTTAGTGCGGGCCAGGCGACCGCATCGGCGACGTCGGTCCAGACGGCCGACCAGTACGCCGCTCCGGCGGCGACCTCGGCATCCGTCACCGAGCGCAGCAGGCTGTCGATGTGCGCCTCGTCGGGCGAGATGCGCACCCGAAGCGTCGAAGTGCCCGGAGTCAGCTTGCTCTCGATGCGGACGGGTAGCAGCACCAGCGGAACCTCGGGAGACGCATCACACGGGTCGAGGCGGTCCCGCAACCCGCCGATGATCTCGCGCAGGTCGTCGTCGAGCGCGAGGATCTCGCCGCGCCGAACGTGGTCGGCCGGCCGCCGGATGAGCGTTCGGCGCTTCTCGGCAAGGGTGGCGATGCGCTCGCGAACTCTGGCCAGGACGGCTGGGGTCTCGACGGGCATGGTCTACGCCTCTCTCACGATGAGGTCCGTCGCCTGGAATGCGACCCGCACCGGACGGTGCAGGTGCTTCTCGGCATAGGCGGCGGAATGCGGTGCTGTGTCGGTGAGGTGCTTCTGGTCGGCCGGCAGCTGGGCGTCGGCCGGCCGCTGGAATCGGGTGGCGCTGGGATGCTCGGCGATGGTGATCCACCACTGCTCCCCGTCGAGCTCGTCGACGGAGAGGTCGACGCCCACGAGCGCGATGTCGGGATCGAGCACCTCGGAGAAGAGCACGGGGGCGGTCTGCTGCGGAGAGCCGACCTTCTCAAAAACCGGATCACGCACAGTGCCCTGGTTCTTCACCGCCTGGATGATGAGATCAGGGAAACGCCGCACAAGCTCGCTCTTGACCACGATCACGGCACGGCCGTCGCCACCGCCGAGGGAGATCTGCGCCGCGAGAGGCGTCGCCGGGAACAGGTGGATGGGTGTCGCCAGCTCGTCGGCTGTCGGGTTCCAGAAACGGTGGAAGTAGGTGCCGCGCTGGTCGGTCGGGTAGCCCCGCCAGAGCAGCTCCCGGCCCATTTCGTCGCTCAGGCCGACGAAGAACGCCGCCATGAACTCACTGTTGGTGGAGAGTACAGTGACGAAGTCGTTTGCCGGCAGAAGGCCGAGCCCGGGGACGAGCCACTCACGGTCGTACTCCTCGAGTGCGCGGTACATCGGCCGGTCGAAACGCGGCGCCGCCATGATCGGTGCGATACGCGGCTGGGCGAACCAGCGATCCGCGAGGCCAACGCTGAGGTGAAGTCTCCCGGCGAGGGAGGAGCGCACGGTGTGCCGGGGATCGATCTCCCCGATGATGGCGGCGGATGCGACGGCCAGGGCGTCGCGGTGCGGCACGGCATCGATCGTGAGCAGGGCCCCGGGATCGATGAGCGACGTCATCTCGGCGCGCAGCACGTCGAGCGGAAGCTCGTTGATGCGATCAAGGGCGGGGGTGAGCTTCACCTCGGCCAGGTCTGCGAACTGGGCCAGTCCGGCATCGAGTTCGGCCACGTCCCTCATGTCGCCGAGTTTCTTGAGGTGCTGCGCGTCGATGACCCTGAGGCCGCGTCCGCCGATGAGCACGTGGCCTTCGACCGGGACGCGACGGAATTCGCCGCCGCCGAGGGGAACCCGCACCGCGCCACCGCCCTGCCGGAGGCGGCCCACCGCGCCGCCGATGGGTGATCTCCTGATGATCGGCGCGCGCGGGTTCAACGGTGCGACGATTGGGCCGACCTCGAACGGGTGCAGGTCGACAGGGTGTACGTCAACGGGGTGTACGTCAACGGGGTGTACGTCGACGGGGTGCACGTCGACAGGGTGCACGTCGACAGGGTGCACGTCGACAGGGTGCACGTCGACAGGGTGCACGTCGACAGGGTGCACGTCGACAGGGTGCACGTCGACAGGGTGCACGTCAACGGGGTGCACGTCGACAGGGTGCACGTCGACGATGCCGAGGTCGACCAGCACCCGGTCGTTCAGGTTCACGGCCGTACCTTTCAGGCGTTCGCGCAGCGGGCTGGCGATCGTCGCCTTCGAGAGCGAGAGCTCGGCGGCGAGCGGGCCGATGCGCTGGGCACGGATGGACTCGATCGCGGGAACGGATGTCGAGCGCAGCAGCCGCTCGCTCCACCTTGTGGCGAGGTCCGCGCGCAGGTCGAAGCCGGTGTCGACGGCCTTCCAGCGGCTCGGCTCGGTGAGGTAGGTGGCGAAGCCGCCCGTACCCTCGACGCGTGCGTTCGCCTCCTTCAACAGTCCGCCGATGGTGTCGATCGGAGCGCCGATCGCCGCACTGACGAGCTGCAGGTCGAGGTGGGCGACGACATCGGCCGTGAGCCGCCCGATGCCCTCGGGGTTCGCGTATACCCGGGTGAAGTCCCGGAGCCCCGCGTCCGTTCCCACGACGTTGCCCGCGCGTTCGCGGGAGGCGGCATCCGTTCTCCTGATCATCGGTCCGGCCGGGCGGGTGACCCGCCGAAAGGCGCTCGTCGTCGCTGCGACCGGGGTCGAGCTCAGGACCACATCGGCGAACAGCGTGCTGCCCGCAGCGACCGAGATCCGGGTGGCGAGAGGAGCGGCGACCTGCAGCAGGTGCCCGGCCTGCAGCTCACTGATCCTGCCGTGGAGCCTGGTGGCGAGCAGTTCTGCCAGCTGTGCCAGGCGGATGGCGCGATTCGCCGCCTCCACCTCTCCGAGCTGGGCCCACGCCGACTGCATCAGACGCTCCTGGTCCCTCTGTACCACCCGGGTTCCAAGCCCGCCCACGATGCGCTTCACCGGAGCGAGGTTCAGCTCGGCGAACCAGTCGGAGCCCTCGATGACGGCACTCCCGCGATGCAGCTTGGCGTAGATGCGCGGGCCGATGATGGGCAGGTCGGGCACGCCATCCGTCTGCTCCTGCGTGCCCTCGATGGCGGCAGGCAGATCGAGTTCGGCGCGCAGGCCGTCGACCATTTCGGCGGGCCAGACCGCCGTCTCCGCGATCTGCTGCTCAGGAGTTGACGGCGCGCTCGGCGAGAACAGGGCACAACGCAGCACCTGCTTGCGCCCGACCTCGTCGGCACCGAGGGCCCGCAGTGGCTTGCCCGGCTGCGACGTGTCGATGAACTTGCGCCCGACCTCGTAGGGTGCGGCGATCCCCTGCAGCTTGATCGCGAGCGAGCGGAAGTCGCCGTCGGGACCGGTGCGGAACTCCCAGCTGTCGTAGACCGGGAGTCGCACCGGGTCTGGTGAGGAACTGGTCCAGGCCGGGTCGAGGGTGCCGCCCGCGAGGCCGAGACCTCCGCGCACGCCCACGTCGGTCGTCGGCACGAGGGCCGCGATGTAGTCGGTGTCCTGTTTCAGGATGCGCGGTGAGATGACCCGGGACAGGTTGACGGGAGCGTGCGCTGGTGAGAACCGGGCGGAGAGGTCCTGCCCTGTCGTCGTGGCCGGTACCTGGGCATGCGCCCACAGGTCGGCGCGAGTGAGCGTCGGCAATTGCGCGAGCGCCACCTGGAACACGGGGAGCAGTGTCCTGGACGCCGGCTCGCGCATGACCGTCGAACGCTCGAGCACGACGAGAGTAAGCCAGGGACGCATGACCGGAGCCTGCTGTGCGGCGCTGAACGCCCACGGCAGCTCGGGGCGATCGAATTCGATGTGGGCCAGCACCGTCTCCTCGGCTGTGCGAACGCCCGGGGCGGGGAAGCGCCGCACGATCTGCGCCGGGTCGATGCCGCGCACGTCGCCCGGACCGTACAGGGTCACCGAGAGGTCTGCGGATGCCGATCCCCCGGCGCTGTCGGTCAGGGGAACCTTCACCTCGGAGCTGGAACGCACCTTGCCGGGGGGCGGAGCGCTCGCCGCTGCGGAGAGGCCGCCGACGACCGTCGACGCGAACTCGAGCGACTCGATCGCAACGGCGCTCTCATCGAAGTCGTCCTCAGGAGCGATCGCCAGGGCGAAGGCGTCGCGCACCACATGAGTGGCCGTGCGGTCGAGCGGCGCGACGACGCTCGCTGCGATGGCATCCAGGTCGGCCATCAGGTCACCCCTTCACGATCATGCGCGTCGCAGTTGCGGCGCTCTCGGTGTTGATTGCCGCTGTCACGAGCGCGGCCTGCGTGGCGCTCAGTTCTCCGAGGCCGGCGAGCAGCGCCGCACCGGTGGCGGCATCCGCGATCCTCGACGAGCCCTTGTCGGAGACCGTGACACCGGCGTTCGGCGGAGCCGGCTGCGTGTACGGATTGCCGACCTCGCGCACAGCCCTGCCCACGTTGGTCTTCGTGGCATAGGAGTTCGCGATGGTGGCGAACGTCCCCGTGAACTCGATCATCGCAGATGGCTCGTCGGGATTGCGCACGTAGGTCTGGTACGCCACGGTCGCCGACGTCGGGGTTCCGACCTTCGGGGTGGTCGCCGCGGCGATGCGGCATCCGCCGGTCATGTCCTCGAAGCCCGAGCGGGCGAGCAGGGACTCGCCCTCGAGCGCGAAGAACTGCCCGGGGGCGAATGCCGTCCTGAGCTCGCTGACGGCGCCGACGAGCCCGGAGTCTGGGGTCGCCGTCGGAGTGCCGATGGTCACCATGTCGGCCTTCACCGATGCCGAGCCGATGCGCGCGATCTTGACGCCCAACGGCACCTGGGTCTGCGACACCTCGACTCCGGCCAGCGGATGCCCGATTCGGCCCTCGACGTCGTCGACCTCGGCCAGGGTGACGAGTTGCGCGGCGTGGTCGGGCAACTGTACTTTCCAGGCGTCGGGCTCGTTCATCGCCGCTGCGGCGATCTGGAGGGCATCGACCGTGGCGATGAGCGGCGGCGGCTTCTCACCCCACTCGACGGGACCGAGATCCTCATCGAAGGTGGGGAGGAACCAGACGTCGACCTTGATGTGCCCAGCCAGGCGGAACGGTTTGGTCCCCTCGAGCGAGCCGCGGAAGACGATGGAGCAGAGCGTGAAGCCGAGCAGCTCAACCTCGACGCCCACCTCGATGGTGATCTTGAAGGCGAAGCGCGGCGCCCAGATGAAGATCATGTCGAGCGTGAGCCAGGCCTTCGCCACGATGACGGAGAAGTCGGCGTTGAGGCGCCCATCGACGCCGAGCATGACCGAGCCCGCCGTGATGGCGAAATACGCCTTGATGACAAAACTGATCGCCTTGGACGGCGAAAGGTCGATGGTGACCCTGTCCATGTCACCGAGCTTCGGCTTGCCGCCCGTCAGCTTCTCGTACTCGGGGTGAAAGCCGCCGACCGAGAACTCGAACGCTCCGTTGCCCGACCACTGGATGCAGAGGCCGAGGTCACCCGAGATCTTGATGCCGGCCACGGTGGAGTCGCGCATGCTCGCGAACAGCAGCAGGTAGTCGGGGGTGATCGCCACGAAGACGTCGGCGCGGATGTCGGTGATCGGCGCCTCCTTTGTCGGCACTCGCACCCGCAGGGAGCCGAGAATGACGATCATCGGATCGGGAAGCGCGAGCACCACGCCGAGCTTCATCTCCACGAACTTCGCCTGCGAACCCCAGCCGAGTTCGACGATCGGGCCGAAGACGAAGCCGCCGTCCTTCGGCGGGAACACGTGCGCCACCTTCTCGAGCAGCTTGGGCGCCTCGGCGACGGGGTTGTCGGGGAACAACATCTTGTCGAGGATGTGCTCCTTCATCCCGGAGCGGAGCTCTTCGAGGTCGAGACCGCGGTTGAGCGCCAGGATGCCACCGATGCCGTTCAGAGTGAATCCCATGCTGAGGTCGATCGCCACGGGGAAACGCACGCCGATGACGAGCACGATGGAGAACGGGTCCGGCGAGAGGATGACTATGGCCGACAGGCCGAACTTGAGGATCTGAAGCTGGACGACCCCGCCGAACTCGACCCGCTTCACGTCCTGCCCGCCGACCTTGTAGGTGCGCTCGACGCGTTGGATGAACCCGCCTCCCGTGACGGGGCCTGCCTTCACTCGCAAGCCGATCGCATCCGGCCAGCGAGGCGAGACGGGGAGGTTGAAGACGGCCTGCTGCTCGGCCTCACCCTCGGGTGTCACCACGAAACCGGAGCCGACGACCTGCAGCCCGATGACATCCCCCAGCTTCGCGGCGATCGACGTGGTGAGTTCGAATCCGGTGACCTCCCGAGCCGGGTTGCGCACGAGCCCGAACGCCACCTCGCGCAGTTCGACCCCCGGGAACGAGAAACGCGTGGGCAGAACCGCCTTCTCATTACCGCGGCCGTCACCGATGTAGAACCCCTGTCCGGTGTCGAGCGAGACCGTCGTGAGGGTCGTGGCCTTCGGGTCTTCGGAGCCCGGCATGACCTTCGCCAGCAGGGGGTCGCTCGTGAGGCCGGGCTGCAGGATCGTGCGGAAGCGCAGACCGAGGATCGCCACATCGCCGATGAACCACTTGCCGTCGCGCTCCAGCAGGCTGGTCTTCTCCTCGGCCGTCGGGTTCGCGATCTCGCGGTCGCTGAACTGCAGGAACGCCTCGAACGTGACCTGGTCGAGCGTCATCGCGCCCAGCTTCACCTGGCCGGAGCGGAGGAATGTGGCAGCCAGGAGGAACTTTCCGTCGGTGCGGTCGAGGGCGAGGTTGTCGCCGAGCTTCTTCACCAGGTCATCGACGCCGAGCACGTTCTTCCCGAAGCTGTTCAGAAGCTTGCCGGAACCGGCGCCGAGATTCTTGAACGGTTGCGCCCACGGGTTCCAGAGATCCATCAGGCCGGAACGGATGGTCTCGTCGACGGTGCCGTCCGCCTTCTTGGCCAGCTCCTTGGCGACGATGTTGAACGCCTCGTCCATCGCGGCGAGGGCCATGCCGATGCGCACAGCGACCCTCGCGGCGGTATCGACGTTGAAGTCGTCCTTGTCGATGTCATCTGCCGACTCCTTCACCATCTTGGCGATGAGCTCGGTCTGCTTCTTGATCTTCTCGGCAATCGGTTCCACCAGGGCGACGGCGGCCTTGATGTCGGCCTTGAGCTTCTCGAAGGTCGGCTTGACGTCGCCGACGGCGCCGAAGGTGACGATCGACTCGAGGAACGGCACCGTGTCCTTGAAGGACGTGCCGCTCATGGCGCCGAGGCGTGAATTGGCGAAAGCTTCGATCCCGTTGAGGAATCCGGTTCCGATGTCGGTCATCGTGTCCCACTTTGTGTTCAGGAGCAGCGCTGGCCTGCAGTCCTGGCTTCGTGCGTCCGTCCGCAGTGCTGCGGACGTTTCGGCTCCGGGCGCGGAACGACGAGTGTGCAGACTCGAAGCGCGAGCGGAGGACGCCCGAACACAGCGGGCATCGCGAGAATTCAGTTGTTCCGGGGGTGGTCAAGTGGCGCGACGTTGCGGGAGCTGAGAACTGATCTGGGCAAGAGCATAGACCCGGGGCAGGGCGGGCGTCTAGAGCACCGTCCCTCCTCACGTCAGCACGAATGGCAACGTCGTACTATCGGAGAATGAAGGTCATCGCGGTCTACAGCACCAAGGGTGGGGTCGGCAAGACAACGACGGCCGTGAACCTCGCATGGGAAGCATCCCGGAACTCGCGTGTTCTGCTCTGGGACCTCGACCCGCAGGGAGCCGCGACCTTCGTTCTCAACGTCAAGCCCAAGGTCAAGGGCGGCGTGAACTCGCTCGTCACGGGCAGGACAGATGCAACGGCATCCGTTCGGGCCACGGCATACGAGCGACTCGACGTGCTGCCCGCCGATGACAGCTACCGTGACCTCGACCTCGTGCTCGACGCCGCGAAGAAATCGACACATCGTCTCGGGCGCATACTCGAGTCGGTCGCCAGAGAATATGACGTCGTCGTGCTCGACTGCCCTCCGGGATCGTCCCTCGTCGCAGAGAACGCCCTCCGCGCAGCCGATGTCGTGGTCGTTCCGCTGATTCCGTCCCCGCTCTCCCTGCGGTCGCTCGACCAGGTGGTCTCGATCGTCACGGAGTCCGCGAAGTCCACACCCATCCTGGCGTTCCTTACGATGGTCGATCGGCGCAAGACCGGGCACCGAGTCGCAGCCGAATCATTGCACGGCGCCCGACCGGAGGTGCTTGCGATCAGCGTGCCCGCGACCGTCGTGGTCGAACGGATGGGTGCCGAACGAGCCCCGGTCGCAGCCTTCGCCCCGAACACGACTGCCGCCCGCGCCTACAAGGACCTCTGGACCGCAGTCGCCGCAGCGGTGCATCTCACGAAGCCGGCCACAAAGCCCACGAAGAAGAGCCACCCCAAGGCCCATTGACACGCGACCCTGCCGGGAGGCTGTATTCGACCGCTATCCCGTGGTCTGGCGCTCTGGCCGCAGGAAACGGGTCTGCAGGGATGCCCAGGGGCTAGAACTGGGCCGGTCGAGAGGCCGAGCCATAGCCTTCGAGGGGAGGCGGGTAGCCGTGCATCGCGAGCAGCTCCGGCGCGTACTGCTCGTCACGGCCGCCAAGGATGATCGCCCAGACGAACGGCAGGAACATGCCGAGCACGAGCATCCCGGAGTCTTTTCGGAACGCGATCCCAATGCGGTACATGCCGATGTAGACGAACACGGAGGAAACCACATTGCCGCCGGGCACAAGCCCCAGCCACACCCAATTGCCGCTCTGACCGCCGAGCCGCAGCAGCGTCCACGTCTGCAGGAAGGGAACCCACGCCTTCCAGGAGGGTATTCCCGTCTTGCGGAACAGTGTCGCGAGCGACGCAGCAAGGAGGAGGTAGCCCGCGAGGAACGACACGAACACGATTCCCGCGGTCGCGGTGAGGACCACGCCCAGTGCCGGTGTGAGAGCGCCCAGATCGAAGCGGCTGAAAGGCCCCTGGCTCGCGAGCGTGGCCAGCGGCGCCGAGAGCGCGCGATCGTTCGCATCGATCGCGAGACAGGCGACAAACCGGTCTCCGACGGCCCACTCCTCCTCCGTCGGATTGAACCAGATGTACGTCAGCCAGCTGGGCACGCCGGAATCGAAAGCTGCACCGCAGCGAGATTCACCGACCGAATTCAGCTGAGCCGTCGACGGGTAGTCGCCGGCAGGGAAGGTGAACGTGTTGTACACCTCGCTGCCGTGCGGGGAACCGCAGTCAAGGATGTCGACCGTGTCGTAGACGACTGTATTCGCGGAGATGTCCGTGCACTGTCCTGGCGTGAGCTGGCTGAACGGTTCCGTGTCGACGACCAGAGAACCGTGTAGATCGGGAGCACCGGGCGCCCCGCTGCTCCCTGCAGATGACTGCGGCCACGCGCATCCCGAAAGGGCCAGAAGCGCGAGCACACCGATCATCCCGCCGAGGACTGCTCGTCGTGCCACAAGTGCGGGCCGCAGCGGGCCGGAGCGTGTCGTCATCGACATGATCCTATGGGCGCGACGAACAATGATCCGGGCACCGATTGTCCGGCGTGTCGCCGAGCCCAGACTGGCGAGAGGTTGTGGCACCCACAGCGGCACTTGTGGCGAAAAAAACCTGTGCCTGGAAACAAAAGAACCCCTGGTTTCCGCGGAAACTCAGGGGTTTTAAGCTGGGGTACCTGGACTCGAACCAAGAACAACTGAACCAGAATCAGTCGTGTTGCCAATTACACCATACCCCATTGGCCGTTGGCCTCTCCGAAGATCGGCCGACTCGTAACTCTAACCCACAGAGCGGATGCTGGCCAAACTGAGCGCCACATCGGCGGGTTGCGAGCCCCGAATCATCGGTTCACGCCCGTCAGCTCGCGACCACCGGCGAGCTCGCCGCGTCAGCGGCCACGACCGCAGAGAGCACTCCGAGCCGGGCGAGCGACTCGCCTCGGCCGAGGATCTCCATCGACTCGAACAGCGGCGGCGACACCTTCCGGCCCGAGATCGCGACGCGCAACGGCCCGAAGGCGACCCGCGGCTTGAGCCCGAGCCCCTCGATGAGCGCAGCGGTGAGCGCCTCGTGCACCCGGTCGTGGGTCCACTCGGCCTCGGGAATGCTCTCGAGGGTCGTGCCGGACGCCGCGAGGATCTCGGCGGCATTCTTCGGGAGGCTCGCGAGGGCATCCGCCTCGTGCACGAGCGCGTCGCTCGTGACGAACAGGAACCCGAGCATGCCCGGCGCCTCGCCGAGCAGCGCGATGCGCTCCTGGATCAGCGGCGCCGCGGCCGTGAGCACGGCCTGGCGGGCGTCGCCCAGCGGCAGGTCGACGACTCCGGCGGAGACGAGGTAGGGCACGATACGCGCGGCGAAGTCAGCTGGCTCGAGCAGGCGGATGTGGTCACCGTTGATCGACTCGGCCTTCTTGAGGTCGAAGCGCGCCGGGTTCGGGTTGACGTTCTCCACGTCGAAGGCGGCGACGAGCTCGTCGACGCTGAAGACGTCCTGGTCCTTGGAGAGTGACCAGCCGAGCAGTGAGAGGTAGTTGAGCAGCCCCTCGGGGATGAAGCCGCGCTCGCGGTGCAGGAACAGGTTCGACTCGGGGTCGCGCTTGGAGAGCTTCTTGTTCTTGTCGCCCATCACGTAGGGCAGGTGGCCGAAGCGCGGCACGAAGGTCGTCAGGCCGATCTCGATCAGCGCGTGGTACAGCGCGATCTGGCGGGGCGTCGAGGACAGCAGGTCCTCGCCGCGCAGCACGTGGGTGACGCCCATCAACGCGTCGTCGACCGGGTTGACGAAGGGGTAGAGCGGATGCCCGTTGGGGCGCACCACGACGAAGTCGCTGAACGAGCCGGCCGGGAAGGTGATCTCGCCGCGGACGAGGTCGTCGAAGCTGATGTCGGTGTCCGGAACCTTGAGCCGCAGCGCGGGGGCGCGGCCCTCGGCACGGTAGGCGGCGCGCTGCTCCTCGGTGAGGTCGCGCTCGAAGTTGTCGTAGCCCTGCTTGGGGTCGCGGCCGAGGGAGACGTTGCGCGCCTCGATCTCCTCGCCGGTCGCGAAGCTCTCGTAAATGTGGCCAGAGGCCTTGAGCTGCTCGACGACGTCCCGGTAGATGTCGTAGCGCTCGGACTGGCGGTACGGCCCGTGCGGTCCCCCGGCGTCGACGCCCTCGTCCCAGTCGAGCTTCAGCCAGCGCAGCGCGTCCTTGAGCTGCAGGTAGCTTTCCTCGCTGTCGCGGGCGGGGTCGGTGTCCTCGATCCGGAAGATGAAGGTGCCGCCGGTGTGCCGCGCGTAGGCCCAGTTGAACATGGCCGTGCGAACGAGACCCACGTGCGGGGTTCCGGTCGGTGAGGGGCAGAACCGTACGCGAACATCCGTGCCGGTCGCGGTGGAAAATGGGTACACAGTGGTCTCAGACATCGGTATCGAGTCTACTTGGCGCGTCGATCACGCGGTGGGTGCACGCGGGGACAGGTGCGTGCCTGCGTGCGTGCGGGGCACTATCGGGCGGATACGGTGAGCGATGCGAGTGCGCGGAGGGTCTCCCCCAGCGCCGGCACGCCAATGGCCCCGTCAGCGGTGACGGCATGGAGCGTGCGATACTCTCCCGGCCGGGTCGGACGGATCAGCACTCCCGACCGAGCGCCGACGGAGTCGATCGCGAGCGTCGGCAGCACGGCGACGCCGATACCGGCGCCGACCATGCCGAAGACCGCGGCGACATTGTCGGTCTCGTAGGAGATGTCCGGAACGAACCCGCGCCGTTCGCAGAGCTCGAGCAGGTGCCCGCGGCAGCGCGGGCAGCCGCCGATCCAGCGCTCGCCCGCGAGATCGCCGAGGTCGATCGACTCCGCATCGCCGAACCGGTGGCCGGCCGGAACCACGAGCAGCACCTCGTCCCGTCCGAGCGTCGTGACCGAGAGCCCCTCCGCACTGTCCCGGTGCGGGTCGACGAGGTCGCCGGGGTAGCTGAACGTGATCGCGAGGTCGACGCGGTTCTCGCGCACGAGGGCGACGGCCTCGGGTGGTTCGGCTTCGACATAGGTGATCGACAGCCCCGGATGCCGCCTCCCCAGGTCGGCGAGCAGGCGCGGCACGATCGTCGCGGACGCAGAGGGAAAGGCCGCAACCCGCACCCGGCCGGCCCGGAGACCCTGGAGTTCGGCGAGGTCACCTGCGGCGGCGTTGAGGGCTCCGGTCACGGTACGGGCGTGCCGGGCGAGCAACCGGCCGGCCTCGGTGAGACGCACACCCCGGCCGACCCGCTCCACCAGGGCGAGTCCCACCCGCAGCTCGAGGCGCTTGAGTTGCTGGCTGACCGCGGGCTGGCTGTAGCCGAGGGCGCGGGCCGCTGCCGTGATCGAACCGTGCTCGGCGAGAGCCTGAACGATGCGCAGCGAATGGGAGTCGAGGGCGGAATCGGCGAGAGGCATCCTCAAGGATAACGCTGGGTTATGGTTTCTATCACTCACTGGCGATTGTCGAATGAGTGCGAGCGGCGGATGCTGGAGGAATGACCAGCCCAGCCTCCCCCGACACGACCCGCTCGCGAATCGACGGTCCGCCACTGGGCATCCCCGCAGCCCGGGCGCAGTTCCCCGGCGGGCGCGGGTACCTCGCCGCCTGCACGCTCGGGCTGCCGACGGCCGGAACGGTCGCGGCCCTTCGCGCAGACCTCGACGCCTGGGCGAGCGGCTCTGCCTCGGCCGCAGGGTACGCCGCGCTCGTCGAACGGGTGCGTGCCGTCTACGCGCGGCTCGTGATGGTACCGGTGCGCCGGGTGGCAATCGGTTCCCAGGCTTCCGTGCTCGCGGGCCTCGTGGCCGCGAGCGTTCCGGACGGGTCGGAGGTGCTCTGCGTCGACGGCGACTTCAGCTCGATGGTCTTCCCGTTCCTGAACCAGGCCCACCGCGGCGTCACTGTGCGACACGTTCCGCTCGCGCACCTGGCCGAGAGCATCACGGGTAACACCTGGTTGGTCTCCTGGTCACTCGTCCAGTCCGCGACGGGCACTGTCGCCGAGACGACGGCGATCATCGCCGCTGCGCGCCGTCACGGGACCTTCACCCTGTGCGACACCTCACAGGCAGCCGGGTGGATGCCTGTGGACGCCTCGGTCTTCGACGCCACGATCTGCCACGCGTACAAGTGGTTGTGCGCGCCGCGCGGCGTGGCTTTCCTCACGATTGCCGAGGGGTTCGGCTCCGTCGTGCGCCCGGCCCAGGCCGGCTGGTACGCCGGCGAGGACGTCTGGGGCTCCTGTTACGGGCCGGGAATGCGGCTCGCGGCCGACGCCCGTCGTTTCGACGTGTCGCCGGCGTGGCAAACCTGGGTCGGTGCGGAACCCGCCCTCGAGTTCTTCGGCACACTCGACCTGGCCGAGGTGCGACGGTACGACGTGGGCCTCGCCGACGCCTTCCGCGCCGGACTCGGCATCGACCCGACCGAACAGACCGGCCAGGCCACCGTGACGTGGGCGGATGCCGCGGGCACCGACCTCGCGCGCCTCACGGCGGCCGGACTCACGGCATCCGGTCGGGCGGGCCGCGCTCGCGTGGCCTTCCACCTCTGGAACGATGCCGACGACGTTCAGGACGCGCTCCGCGCCCTCGGCCGCTGACGCCGCAGCCGCTGACAACGCGACCGCCGGCACCGCGTGAGGTGTGGGCGCGCCGGGGGGGGGGG